>JAZKHK010000064.1:29110-48701 GCA_040385425.1 Pseudomonadota bacterium
ATATTTGTCGAAATAATTGATCAAACAAGGCTCTAGCCCCCGTAGATACTGCCCATAAAGCTATTATTAATATAGCAACCACCAATCAGCCCTGAACCACCCATGCCATCCACCCTTCACCAATCTCTTGACCTCAGCACCTGGGCGCGTGCGTTCCGGCGGGGGGTGGCCAGTTGGTGGCACCTGATTCACTTCTGCGCCCTGGTGCTGGTGCTGGCCCTGTCGCCCTCCACCTACAACCGGGCCAACCGCGTCACCACGTTTCAGCAGATTTACGCCAGCACCTGGCAGGTTTTGCCCTGGTTCACCGCGCTGTCGGCCCTGCTCAGCCTGGTGCTGATCCGCATCGTGGTGGTCACGGCGCTGAGTTACGGCCTGTCGCAATACGCGCTGCAGATGGTGGTGCGCGTGCTGGTGCTGGAACTCATCCCGCTGGCCGCCGCGCTGTTTGTGGCCCTGCGCGCCGGCTTGACATTCAACGCCGGCCTGCCCCGCAACACCCTGCAAGCCCTCGAAGGGCCGACCCCCAGTCCAACCCTGGAGCACCTGCGCCATGAACTGGTGCCCAGCGTGATGGCCAGCGCCTTCTCCGTCGTGACGCTGGCCATGCTCAGCAGTGTGATTGCGCTGGTGCTGGCCTACCTGACCGTTTATGGCGTGACGCTCTGGGGCTTGCCCGGTTACACGCGCACCGTCGGCCAGGTGTTCGACCTCACCGTCACGCTGGGCTTTTTGCTCAAGACCCTGCTCTTCAGCCTGGCCGTGGCCGTGGTGCCCATGGCGGCCAACCTGGAGGCGGCGCGCCGCAGCAGCACCGCCAGCACCTTGCAGCCGGGCGCGGTCCGCCTGTTTTTGGTACTACTATGGATCGAGGCCGCCTCCCTGGCGGTCAAGTACATCTGAGCCACCGCCATGGAACCCCAATCCGAATCCCCGCCCGCCATTGCCCATATCGAGCGCAAGGCCGTCCTGCTGCTGGTCCTGATCGCCACCTTGATCAGCGGTTTTCTGCTCTACGTGATGTACGCGCGCGGCGTGTTCGAGAGCACGCAACAACTGGTGCTGGTGGCCGACGACTCCGAAGGCGTCATCGTCGGCATGGACCTGACCTTCTCGGGCTTCCCGATCGGCCGCGTGCGGCGCATTGAACTCAACCCCGAGGGCAAGGCCCGCATGGTGATCGACGTGCCGCGCAAAGAAGCCCACTGGCTGCGCACCACCAGCATCTTCACCATGGAACGCGGCATGGTGGGCGAAACCCGCCTGCGCGCCTTCAGCGGCATCCTGAGCGACCCGCCCTTGCCTGAAAACTCGGAACGCACCGTGCTGCGCGGCGACACCAACGCCGAAATTCCCCGTCTGGTGGCCTCCGCCCGCGAACTGCTGCAAAACCTGAGCAGCATGACCGGGGCCGACTCCAGCATCAACACCAGCCTGGACAACCTGCGCACCGTGACCGGGCGGCTGAGCGGCCGCTATGGCGTGCTGACAGGCGTTCTGGGCAGCGAAGAAAGCGCCAAGAAAATCATCGACACGCTGGACCGCAGCAACGCGCTGCTGGCCAAGGCCGACAAACGCATCTTCGGCGCCAACGGCGTGATGGACGACACCCAGGCGGCGGTGGTACAGCTCAACGCGGTGCTGACTGACGTGCGGGGCAGTCTGAAAAAAGTCGATGCTGTTCTGGTTGAAGCCCAGGCGGTGGGGGCGAATGCACGAGTGGCGAGTGCTGATTTGGGGGCTTTGCGGGCGGAGGTGGAGATCAGTTTACGTAAAGTCGGGCAGTTGGTGGACGAAGTTAATCGCAAGTGGCCTTTTGCGCGGGATATGGAGATTAGGGTGCCTTGAGTTTTTGGTTTTTGGTTTTTTTATAGGGCTTGTTCGTCCCCCCCTATCCCCCCCGCCCCTTTCCACCCCCGCCGGGGCGGAAAGGGGAGCCAACTGCCACATTTGGCCTTGTTTTTTAAGGTGGAAAGTACACGTTTTTCTGTGCGTTGCGAGAGATGGGAGATTGTTTTTTTGGAGAATGGCAAACAGACAGGCGGCGGCATGGGTAATAGCCGGCAACAAGCTGTGAGTTGTGAGTTGTGAGTTGTGCAAAAAAATAATACCCAAAACTCACCCATCGAAACTTTCAATGATCGAAGTTAGCCGTCAAGTTGAACTCACCACCTTAAAAAACAAGGCCAAATGAGGCTCCCCCTCTTCCGCCCGGCGGGGCGGGAGAGGGGGTTGGGGGGAGTGAGTGGGGGAAAAGCCGCAAAAATTTCAACCAAACAAATTAAAACAAACATGACTTCAAACAACAAAAGCATCCTCACAAACACAAGCAGGGGTTCGACCGCGTATTGGAGCGCCCTGCTCAGCGCCCTCCTGCTAACCGCCTGCGCCAGCAAACCAGCCCCACCCGACTGGCAAGCCAACGCCTTCGCCGCCCTCAAAGGGTTTTCAACGGCCTACCTGAGCGGCAACACCCGCCTGGCCGAGTTTGAACTGGCCCGCGCCAAGATGGAGATCGCCCGCACCGGCCGTGCCGATTTAATGGCCCGCGCCGAACTGACACGCTGCGCCGCTCGCGTCGCCAGCCTGGAATTTGACCGCTGTGCGGGCTACCAGCCCCTGGCTGCGGATGCCGGCGCTGGCGAACAGGCTTATGCCGCTTTTCTGACCGGGGACGGGGCAGCCCTGAATGCAGCCCTGCTGCCCGCGCACTACCGCGCCCTCGTTCAGCAGATGACAGCACCCCAAGCCGGCAACGCGGCAGCGGCGAGTCACAAGCTGGAGGCGATCGAAGACCCGTTGGCGCGGCTGGTGGCCGCCGGGGTGTTGTTGCAAGGCAGCCGTTTGACACCGGTGGATATGGAAGTCGCCACGGAAACGGCCTCTCACCAAGGCTGGCGCCGCCCGCTGCTGGCGTGGCTGGGCGTGCAACTCAAACGAGCCAACGATGCCGGCGAGCTGGAAGCAGCGGCCCGTATTCAGCGGCGCATCGACCTGGTGTCGCCAGCCGCCCCCGGCACTCAGTGAGCCGGGTGCTCCACCGTGCGGCCGATCTCCGGCCAGCGGTGGTGCAGCAGCACCCAGGCTACCAGCCCGACGCACATCATGCCCAGCGATGTCAGCGCCAGGGCCACCGTGGAATGCATGACCAGCGGGGCAATGAGCCCGGCCACCAGCCCATTGGCCGATGAACCCACGAAAGCCTGCAGGGAAGACGCCATGCCGCGCCGATCCGGGTGCAGGTCCAGCACCAGCAGCGTCACCACCGGCACCATCATGGCCCAGCCGAAGGCGAAGATGGCAATCGGCAACAGCGCCCACGCCACATGGGCCGTGAACAGGACATTGGCCGCCAGATTGAGCAGGGCCATCGCCAGCATGACGAAAAACCCGTACTTGATCTGCTGCTTGGGCGCCAGCTTGCCCGCCATGCGCCCGCTCAGCCAGGCGCCGCCCATGATGCCGCTGATGGTGAGCACAAACAGCCAGAAAAACTGCGTCGGGGCCAGGCCCAGCAGCTCACCCAGAAAGGCTGGCGCCGACAGAACATACAAAAACACGCCGTTGAACGGCACACCGCTGGCCAGCGCCAGCAGCACAAAACGCGGGTCGCGCCCGAGCTGCCAGTAACCCTGCATCAGGTTGCTGACCCGGAGCGGCTGGCGGTGCGAGAGATGCAGGGTTTCAGGCAGCAGCTTGTAATTGGCGATCCACAGCACCACGCCCACGCCGGTCAGGAACCAGAATACGCTGTGCCAGCCCATGTGCACAAACAGGGAGCCGCCCACGATGGGCGCAATGGCCGGGGCCACGCCGAAATAAATGGTGATCTGGCTCATCACCTTTTGTGCCTGGGTCGGGTCGAACATGTCGCGCACCACCGCGCGCGCCACCACAATGCCGGCGCCGGTGGTCAGACCCTGCATGGCGCGAAAGAACACCAGTTGGCCGATGCTCTGCGACAGCGCACAACCGGCCGACGCCAGCGTGAATGCCGCCAGCCCCCACAGCACCACCGGGCGGCGCCCCACGCTGTCGGAAATGGCGCCGTGGAACAGGCTCATGAAGGCAAAGCCGAACAGGTAGGCCGACAGCGTCTGCTGCATCTGCACCGGCGTCGCGCCCAGGGAGTTGGCAATGCCGGAGAACGCGGGAATATAGGTGTCGATCGAAAACGGCCCGAGCATGCCGAGCACCGCCAGCAAGACCGCCAGCGCCCAGCGCGGGGCGCGCCACAGGTGTTGTGCGTCCGGATTCATGGCCGGCGCATCAGCTCAAGGCGCCCAGCAGCGTGACCACCACAATCACCACGCCGATCACCAGATTGACCATGACCCAGGTGCGAATGCTCGCCAGCACGGCACCGCCCGCTGGCCAGGCGGCCTCATGCACCGCCCGGGTGAGGCGCTTGTAGAGCACAAACCGGATGTGGCCAAAAATAAGCACCATCACCACACCCAGCAAGGCCATCGCCATCCAGTCGAGCGGCATGTTGAACTTGACGCCGGACTGCGCCATTTGCCGCGCCATGCGGCCAATCATCCAGGAGCCGCTGGCCAGCACCAGCGCGGCGGCGACCAGCACGGCGTTAAAGAAACGGCCCAGCACATCGTTCATCAGGCGCAAGCGCTGGGGCGCCTCCAGTTGGACCAGGGCCGGACGCAAAAAGAATTGGGCAAACACCATGCCGCCGATCCAGACGATGACCGACAAGAGATGAATGGTTTTAAGGGCGGCGTAAAACATGGGTGCGGGGCGACATAGTGAACAGGCTGGCAAGTGTGCCTGAAGTTTCCGCCTCCTGTGCGGCACCGGCATTCAGCCTTATTGCTTTCATTTTAATAGCTGCTCACGCCCTATTGACGGGGGCTAGAGGCCGATTTGGCTTGGAATTTTGAGAAAATTCAGGTCTCACCGACCAGCCGGAGCCGTCAGGGCGCCACCGCCACCTGCACCGCCTGGTCAATGTCGTCGAGCAACACAAATTCCAGTTGCTCGCGGGCCTGTTGCGGCACCTCGTCCAGGTCTTTGCGGTTGCGCGCGGGCAGCAGCACTTTTTTGATGCCCGCCGCCAGGGCCGCCAGCACTTTTTCCTTGATGCCGCCCACCGGCAGCACCAGGCCGCGCAGGCTGATTTCGCCGGTCATCGCAATGTCATTGCGCACCGGCCGGTTCATGAACAGGGACGTCAGGGCAATGAACATGGCCACGCCCGCGCTCGGTCCGTCCTTTGGAATGGCGCCGGCCGGAACGTGGATGTGGACATCGGATTTTTCAAACTCGGCAGGGTCCAGCTTGAAGGTCGCGGCCCGCGACTTCACCAGCGTCAGCGCGGCCTGGGCCGACTCTTTCATGACCTCCCCGAGCTGCCCGGTCAGGATCAGGCGGCCACTGCCGGCGTTGCGGCTGGCTTCGATGAACAGGATATCGCCGCCCACCGGCGTCCAGGCCAACCCGGTGGCGACGCCGGGCATGCCCGCGCGCAAGGCCACCTCGTTCTCGAACTTGACCGGCCCCAGGATTTCGGCCAGATCGGGCGCGTCCACCCGCACGCTTGGCACCGCGCCTTCGGCGATGCGCACGGCGGCGCGCCGGCACACGGCGCCAATCTGGCGCTCCAGGTGGCGCACGCCAGCCTCGCGGGTGTAGTCGCGGATGATGGCGCTGATCGCGCCGTCGGTGATCTCCAGTTGCCCGGGCTGGAGACCGCATTCCTCCAACTGGCGCGCCACCAGATAGCGGCGTGCGATCTCGCGTTTTTCTTCCTGCGTGTAGCCCGCGAGGTGCAAGACCTCCATGCGATCGCGCAAGGGGCCGGGAATGGGGTCGAGCACATTGGCCGTGGCAATGAACAAGACTTGCGACAAGTCGTAAGGCACCGCCAGGTAGTTGTCGCGAAACGTGTGGTTTTGCGCCGGGTCGAGCACCTCCAGCAGCGCAGAGGCCGGGTCGCCGTGGATGCCGACGCCGAGCTTGTCGATTTCATCGAGCATCATGACGCAGCCCCGGGTACCGGCTTTTTTCAGCGCCTGCAGGATGTTGCCGGGCAGCGCGCCCAGGTAAGTGCGGCGGTGGCCCCGAATCTCCGCCTCATCATGGACACCGCCCAAAGACACGCGCACGAATTTGCGGCCCATCGCCTTGGCAATCGACTGCCCCAGCGACGTTTTGCCGACGCCGGGCGGCCCCACCAAACACAGAATGGGGCCGTGCCCTTCAGGCTTGAGCTTACGCACCGCCAGAAATTCAAGAATCCGTTTCTTGACCTGCTCCAGCCCAAAGTGGTCGTCGTCCAGGATGCGCCGGGCCTGGGCCACATCAATCGTGTCGGGCTCCGGCGGTTTCCAGGGCAACTCGACCAGCCAGTCGAGGTAAGTGCGAACCATCGAAAACTCGGAGGACCCGTCGGCCATGCGTTCCAGCCGCTTGAGTTCCTTCTCCGCCTGCTTGGCGACTTCTTCCGGCATCTCCGCCTCGGCGATCAATTTGCGCAGTTCGCTGATGTCGGCGGCGTTGTCCCCGCCCTCTTCGCCCAGCTCCTTCTGAATGGCCTTGACCTGCTCGCGCAGCAGAAACTCGCGCTCGCGCTGCCCCAGGCGGGCTTTGGTGCGCCGGTCGATGTCACGGGAAAGACTCAGCACTTCAATCCGGTGCATCAGCACGTCCAGCACCCGGTCCAGTCTGCGACGCAGGTCTACTTCTTCCAGTAGCGCCTGCTTTTCTGGGGCCTTGATATCCACATAGCCGGCCACCACATCGGCCAGCACGCCCGGCGCCTCCACGCCCTGGATCGTGCTGATCATTTCCTGGGGCACTTGCGGCAGGAGCTGCAAGACCTCCACTGCGCGCTCCTTGAGACGCAGGAAGCGCGCCTCGATTTCCTTGTCAAGGACCACGTCGATGTCAGCAATGCGTTCGACCCGGGCCACAGTGAAAGGAAAGCCCGCCAGGTAGCCGAGCACGCGAAAGCGCTGCTGGCCCTGGCAAATGATGTGATGGGTGCCGTCCGGGGTCGTCACGTAGCGCAGGATGGAGGCGACCGTGCCCACCGGCGACAAATCCTCGGCGCCCGGTGCATCCACTTCGGCGTTGCGCTGCATCAAAATGCCAACGGGTCGCCCGGCCTTGACGGCCTGCTGGGCGGCGGCGATTGAACTTTCACGACCAATGGAAATAGGCACGATCATGCCGGGGAACAGCACCATGTTGCGCACCGGCACGATGATCAGGGCGTTGTCCGCCAGAGAACCCACCTCGCCAGGTTCGCGCTCCGCCGTGACCGCATGGGCCTGGCCCGCCGCCCCGCTGGGGGGCTTGTCTTCCAGCAGCTTGGTCGGGTTCATGTCAAGCGCTCAAGGGTGATTTGGAGGCAGCCGTTTTCCAGCAGCATGTCGGCCAGTTGAAAGCTTCCGTAGGGCAAGCGGATGCGGCGCTCAAAGCGTCCATACGGGATTTCCATGCGGAGAATGGACCCGGGACCAATATTGGCGCCAAAGGTGCGTTCCCCCCGCACCACAATCGCCTGCTGTTCCAGGACGACTTCAAATCGCTCGGGGGTGACACCGGGCAGAGCGATGAGCAGGCCCACGGCGCGGTCGTTCACGAACATGTCCACCGGCGGTTCCCAATTGGGCGCTTCGCTGGAGGGACCAATCCAGAAAAACTGGCGCTGCAGCCGGTCTGCGCTTTGCAGCAGCTCGACCGCCTCGGCCAGCATCCACGCTCTCGGATCACGTTGTCGCATTGAGTGCCCCTTCCCGTCCGGCAGGTCCCGGACAGGGCAGCGTAGGTTCGACGCCAGAGGGGCGGTTTGACAAATCGCAGCTTGGCGAAACTTTTTAGCGTTGCTCCGTGGCGTCCATGATGAGCGCCTGCAAAACGTCGATTTGCAGCGGTTTGTAATGGACGGAAATGCCCCGGTCCACCATGCTGCGGATCAGCGTCGGGTCGGTGTCGCCGGTGATGATGAGGGCGGGCAGATCGGCGCCAAACCGCTCTCGGGTAGCCCGGATGGCATCGAACCCCGTCTCGGCATCGGTCAGGCGGTAATCCGAAATGATGATGTCGGGCGCTTGGGTGCCCAGGCGCTCCAGCAGCTCTTTGATCGTCAGGGCCGCCACCACCTGATGCCCATGGCTTTCGAGCGACAGCGCCAGCGCATGCAGTACCAGGGGGTTGTCATCCACCACGGCAATGCGCAGTGACCTGAGGGTCACGGGCTGGGCTTGCGCTTGCTCAGGCGGCTTGACGTGCACCTCGGGCAGTTCAATGGCAAACATCGAGCCGCGCCCCGGCTGGGAGCGCAGGCGTATTTGCAGGCCCAGCAGGTTCGCCATCTTGGCCACGATGGCCAACCCCAGGCCGCTGCCCCGGTTGCGCGCATCGTCGCCCAACTGCCTGAATTCTTCAAAAATGATGCCGGTCTGGTCCGGCGCAATGCCAATGCCGGTGTCCCACACCTCAATCCACAGTTTGCCCTGGTGGCGCCGGCAGGCAATCAGCACGCCCCCCTGCTGGGTGTAGCGAATCGCATTGGCCAGAAGATTGTCCAGAATCCGGCGCAACAAGGTGGGATCGGTCCGCGCGATGACGCCGCAAGGTCTCCCGCGCAGGCGCAGCCCTTTCGACTCCGCTTCGGCGCAATGGAGCGTCATCAGCGAACACATCAAGTCTTTAATGGCAAAGTCGGTCGGCTTGGGTTGGATCACGCCCGCGTCCAGCTTGCTCAGGTCGAGCAAATCGGTGAGCAGTTTGGACAGGTTATCGACACAATCCTGGATTTTATCCACCAGCGGCGCCTGATCCGGCTCTGTCTTGTTTTTCAGCACCCCCACATACAGCGCCAGGGCGGCGAGCGGCTGGCGCAGGTCGTGGCTGGCGGCGGCCAGAAAACGCGACTTGGCGTGGTTGGCCTTTTCGGACTCGGCCATGGCGGAGATCAAGGCCGCTTCGGTGCGTTTGCGCACGGTGATGTCACGCGCAAAACCGACGGTGCCCAGCACACGGCCGTCCACGGTAATGGGCGACTTGTAGGTTTCAACCCATCCGTATTGCTCCCCCATGCCGCTCATTTCCTCCACCTGCCGGGAGGTGCCGCTGGCCAGCACGGCCTGGTCATCCGCGCGGTACTGCATGGCCCGCTCGGGCGGAACAATGTCAAAGTCGTTGCAGCCAATCAGCGACTGGGGTGACGGCCAGCCAAATCTGGTGGCAAAAACCTTGTTCACCGCCAGAAAACTGCTTTGATCATCCTTCAGCCAGACCATGAAGGGGAAATTGTCAAGCAAGGCCCGCTGGTACTGCTCGCGCTGGCGCAGCACCTCTTCAGCCTTATAACGCGCCGTGATGTCGGTCCCGATCCCGACCATGGCGATGGCTTGGCCCGCCTCATCCTTGATCAGGGCGGTGCGCAAATCACGCAGCGAATAAGAGCCGTCGGCCATCAGGTACTGCACCTTGCCCTGCCAGGCACCCTGGGTGCGGGTGATTCTGACGATCTCCTCCTGGGTCGCATCAGCCAGCGGGCCATGGCCGTAGGCCGAGACATGTTTGCCGATGCCGGCGTGGCGGGACTGGCTGAGCGCGCGTTCTTCGATCTGATTGACGAAGAGCACGACGCCGTTCAGGTCGGTGACGGTCACATGCTCCTGAATCTGGTCCAGCACCAGGGACTGGATATGCATCTGGTTTTCATGCTGCTTGCGTAGGCTGATGTCCTTCAGCACCACGCGCATGGTTGGCGCGCCATCGTCATCCTGCGCCAGGGTGGCGTTCATATGCGTCCAGAACGGACTGCCGTCGCGCTTGAGCAGGCGCAACTCGCACGATTGAGCCTGCTCGCTTTCAAGCAGCAGTTTGCGATGCCGGTAGTAAATATCCTGATCTTCCCGGAAGACGAAGCGGGAGACCGGCTGCTGGACCAGCGCGCTGCGGGCCACGTCCAGCAGGTTGGCTGCAGTGAGGTTGGCTTGCTGAATCAGCCCGGCTTCAGTGATGGTGCAATAGCCCACCGGGGCCAGGTCATACAGATCGAAATAACGCGCCCGCTCGCGGGCCAGCGCCTGTTGCGTGCGGCGCAGTTCCTCGTTCTGCATCTCCAGCTCAATCTGATGCACCCGTAACTCGTGGATCAGCCGCTGCGCGTCTGCAGTCGTCATCTGTGCCTCCCTGCCCGTCGTTTGACCTGGCTCTTTATTCACATCCGTCATGGTGTGCCTCCTGCTAGGTCCCCGTCAGAGACTCATGTGCGCGTTCGGTGGTGGCGATTGCATACACCTGCCCGCTGTCGTTCATCAACGCGCTGGAGGTAATGGAGACCGCCAGCGTTGCCCCCGGCTTGGTCAGGCGCTGGGTCAGGTAAGGCACCAGAATTTCGGCCCGGCTGAGCTGCTCCACCGTTTTCAGCGCCTCTTCGCGCAGCGCCGGCGGGATGCGCTCGCGCACGTTCATGGCCAGCGCCTGGGCCTCGCTCCAGCCATACATCCGCACGGCGGCCGGGTTCCAGGCCAGGATGCGCCCTTCCAGGTCCTGCACCGTGATGGCGTCAGAGGTGTCGCGCACCACCACCGCCAGGCGCAGCAGTTCATTGGCGGCTTTTTGCAACGCGATTTCTGTTTTCTTCAGCTCGGTGATGTCCAGGAAGGTGATCACGGCGCCTTCAATCACGTTGTCCAGCGTGCGGTAGGGCAGGATGCGCATCATGTACCACATGCCTTCGGTGGTCTGCACCGACACCTCTTTGCTGATCAGCGTGTCGAGCACGGTCTGCGTATCGCTCACCAGCCGGTCATAGTCGATCAGGTTGGTGACGACGTGGGCCACCGGCCGGCCCACATCGCTCAAAATCAGGTTGATGATCCGGGTCGCTTCAGGGGTGAAACGCATGATGCGCAAGTCATGGTCCACAAACACGGTGGCCACGCAGGAGCCGGCCAGCAGGTTGTTCATGTCATTGTTGGCGTGTGACAAATCGGCCACTTTGTTGTGCAACTCGGCGTTGACCGTGGACAGCTCTTCGTTGACCGATTGCAGCTCTTCCTTGGAGGTTTCCAGCTCTTCGTTGCTCGATTGCAGCTCTTCATTGACGGACTGCATTTCTTCGTTGCTTGATTTGAGTTCTTCGTTGGCCGTCTCCAGCTCTTCATTGGTGGTCTGCAGGTACTCCTCCTTGGCCTGCAAGGCCAGCTTGAGCGCCGCAATGCGCGCATCGGCAT
The DNA here is from genome assembly GCA_040385425.1 of Pseudomonadota bacterium. Taxonomy (GTDB): domain Bacteria; phylum Pseudomonadota; class Gammaproteobacteria; order Burkholderiales; family Burkholderiaceae_C; genus Rhodoferax. The sequence goes on from JAZKHK010000064.1 coordinate 40,324, forward strand.
CCTGCTCGGTGGTGCTGGCGCCGGCAACCGCTTGCAAGGCCTGCGCCGCCTGGGCCGGGTCCAGCGGCAAGGCTTCCTCCAGGATCACCAGGAACAAAGCCGACTCCGGCGAGGCGCCCAAGCCGGGCGCCACCGGGCGGATAGTCAGGTTGACGGTGGTGAAATGGCCGTTGGTCCTGACATTCAGGCCCGTGGCGCGGACCACGGCTTTGGCGACCACCGCTTTGTGCAAGGCGGTGCTCAGCTCCGGCTGCAAGCCTTCGCGGGCCATTTTCAGGATGTTGTTGACACCGGTCTCGCCGGCAGGCAATTCCAGGTACATGCCGGTGCGGCCATGCAGGTAAAGGATGTCGCCCTGGGCGTTGACGAGCGCCCCTGCCGGGGCAATTTGCTGCAAGAGCGCTTGCTCGGTCATTTCACGCAAAGGCAGTTTCATGGAGTGGGTGGTTTTGCTGGTCATGGGCGGTAGCGTGGCATCCAGCGCCGCCATAGGCGGTAAAAACCGGCCCAGGGCGTTTCGCTGCACGCCATGAATGTCATCTTTGCGTTGGTACAGTTTTGATTTACGGTCCAGCACGGCAAACAAGTCGCCAAACTCACCGATGGTTTCCGAGGTGCCCAAAAACAGCATGCCGCCCGGGTTCAGGGCGTAGTGAAACATGGGGATCAGCTTTTTCTGCAACTCCGCCCCCATGTAGATCAGCAGATTGCGGCAACTGATCAGGTCGAGCCGGGAGAACGGCGGGTCCTTGATCATGTCATGCTCGGAAAAGATCAGCATGTCGCGGATGTACTTGTGGATGCGGTAAGCGCTGCCGTCCGCCTCGGCCTTGAAAAAACGAGCCAATCGTTCGGGGGCAATATCCGAGGCCATGCTGGCCGGGAACAGCCCGGTGCGGGCGGTGGCAATCGCCTGGCTGTCAATGTCGGTGGCGAAAACCTGGACTTTGCAGCTGGTTTTAAGCGTATTCAGATGCTCTTGCAGCAAGATGGCAATGGAATAAGCCTCGACGCCGATGGAGCAACCCGTTGACCAGACCCGCACAGTGGCGCCGGGGGGCTTACCGGCAAACAATTGGGGGATGATCTGCTCTTCAAGCACCTTGAAGGCATCGGGATCGCGAAAGAAATTGGTGACCCCGATCAGCAAATCCCGAAACAGGGCATCCACCTCGCTCGGCATGGTCTGCAGGTATTTGACGTAATCCTCCATCGAGCCAATCTGATGGACCACCATGCGCCGGTCAATGCGGCGGTAGATGGTGCTGGGCTTGTACTGTGAAAAATCATGCCCCGTCTGGGCGCGCAGCAGAATAAAGATTTTCTTGAGCGCATTCTCGGTCTGGGCTGTCGGCGTGGCGCTAGGCCGCCCCAGTTTGCCGAAAGCCTGGGCCACATACGAGATGAGCTTGGCGGGCATCTCGCCGGGCGGCAGTTCGTAATCCACCATGCCGGTGGCCATGGCGTTGCGCGGCATATCCCCGAATTCGGTGAAATCGGTGTTCTCGGCCATCACCATGCCGCCTTCGGCCTTGATGGCCCGCACGCCCAGGGTGCCGTCGCTGCCGGTGCCGGACAGGACGATGCCGATCGCCTTTTCATGCAGGCTTTGGGCCAGGGAAGAGAAGAAAAAATTGATCGGCAGGCGTTGGCCGCGAGGCGTGCTGGGCGCCAACAGTTGCAGTGAACCGTTGATCAGCGCCATATCGCGGTTGGGCGGGATGATGTACACGCAGTTAACCTGGACGGCCATGCCGTCTTCCACCTCCAGCACCTTCATGCGGGTGAGCCGCTGAATGATGTCAGCGAGGATGCTTTCGTGGTCCGGTGCCAGGTGCTGCACCAGCACAAAAGCCATGCCGGGGTCGCCGTCCTTGGGCATGCCGGAGAAGAAAGCCTCAAATGCCGCCAACCCGCCCGCAGAAGCGCCAATGCCAACGACCGGAAAAGTTATAACGGAGGGACTTCCCGCCTGCTCAACCAGGCTGGCTTTCGGCGCAGAGCTTGCAGGCTGACGCATGCTGCTTTCTTTTTTACTTCTCATCCAACTGATGCCTTATTCACTGATCGTAAATAGTATCGTAGGCGGAAGGCCCTGCAGCAGACTGACAGTTCCTTGTTACGCCCTGTTGACGATGCCGAATGGGGGTACGTTGAGAAATCTCAAATAGCGCGACAGGAAGCAGCCTTGCACTTGTTACATCAAGGTGAATTCCTGTTACACAGTCGCTGCCGAGTGGCATAGCCCATTGGATCCATAGCCAACGCAATTCAAGGAATTGAAACGCAAGTTTTAATCTTTTCGCAAAGATTACTGATGATTTTTTGAACTCCTCGTGCCCAAGATTTGGGGCATTAATTCGTTAACCGTACTTGCCAACGGCAAGATCGGGAGACCATGCGGTGTAGTCGCAATTGGTTTCCGAAATTTTCCGGGCGATCACGCTGGTAAACAACGGCGTTGGGGCGAATTGCATTTTTGAGTAACCCGAATGGGTTGATATGGTGGGGACGATGGACGCATCCCCTTCTTCTTTTATCTCAAGTATTTCGAACCCCGTTTTTTGATTCAGCAGCCCACGCCAGGCATGTGAGCTAAAGCGCCAGTAATCCCATGGTTCCGCATGGAGGGGCCAGCATGTTGGCGCATGGGCAATGAATAGACCACCTACCCTCAAAACCTTGTTGGCTTCAATCACAAACTTGAGGGGCGCAAGCAGGTGTTCCAACACAGAATGTGAGAAGACCACATCTGCTGTGCCAGCGGTGACAATGTTTGATAGCAAGTGTGCATCTCCAACAACATCCACGTTAGCGCCGGGCGATAAATCAACTCCCAAGTATTGATATTTACCTTCAACCATACTGCGCACATAGCTGCTTGCAGGTCCATGTGCGCCGACCTCCACAAATAACGGCTGGCGGTCCAGGGAAGGAACCCTGTGGCGATCCATGAATTCAACTTCTGCTAAAAAACTGGGTTGTGCCGGGATGCCATCAATGAACGGCAGGATGACCGTGCAACCATCCGTGAACTGAGCAACCACTTTAAGCTGCAGCAATTGCGCGTCACTTTGTGGGGTATCGAGATAGCGGACATCACGGTAATTTTTATAAACTGCGGTGATGCAATGACCTCGCCAGCCATGGTTCGTGCCCAGTGTTTCCAGAAGGGTAGGGGAAGGGAGCGCAAAATCCGGTATTTGTTCGGTTAATTTCAGCCCATCCGGAACGCTACCTTGATGCTGAGTAGGCGAAACCACATCGGACGTCCACCATTGCACAGTTTCCATAACTTCCGGAGAAATCAGCCAAAGATTGGAAAGCTGCACATTTGGCTTATGGATCTCAAATTCGACATGCAGATAATTCCGGAATCTTTGCAGCGCATTGACGGTAAATAGCAGGCCATCCTGTTCCGGATGCTCGGTAAAAATTGTGTCTACTTTTTGCGACGCTGGCGACTCTCTGCTGAATGTGAGTTCGCCACCGCTGAACGTCCCAGGAACATCTCCGGCAGGCCAAGCAAACAGATAAAGCCAGTCCAAGCGTGATTGACTTGGTACAAATTCAGCAACCACATGAAGAAATCCATTCTCATCGTATTCAACGTGTGCCGAAAGAATTTCCTCACCGACATTGATGACATCGCCGTTGGCCAAAAACTCCAGATACCCTTTATGCATCCGAGTAGCATGTCCTGACATTTCAAGCCGAAAAAGACGGGTGGTGCCAGGTGCAATTTTGATATCAATAAAAGAATTTTTATTCCGTATGAATGGCACCAGAAAACCTAATCCGAAGCGTTCACAGGAGCCTGCAAGGACATCGAAGCTCATCCCTTCAAGACTGCTGGGGGTAAGGGATGAATTAACTGCTGCCGTCTTTTCTCCAAGAGAAATGTAGTGCACCTGTGATGGATTCACTATTTGATCGCTGGGGGTATTCATGCGTTTCGTACGCTTGGAAGCGAATAGTTTAGGTTTCGTTCTGTTGGATAGATTGTCATTATCTTCGCCGCAGTTTTTCGTAAAGTCCTTTGATGCCGTGGCGCTTCAAAGTTGACATCGCTTTAATATAAGAAGTTGGACGAACTAAATGCCTAAATAAATGAGCTGAGACTCGTTTTATAGATATTGCATCTGTTACGAAACTTGTTTGGTGATTGCGAATTTTTGATAAATCAATATTGAGCGACTCAAAAAGACCAGCCCAGGCATCTGCGGCAAGATTCAGATTGTGATTTTTAGCAACAAATACTCTGGCGTTTTCAGATATTTTCAACCGTGCGCCACTTTGGACTATCAGTGCCTCCAGAGTTTCGGTCCACCTCGACGTTTCATTGTCAACAAGATAGCCATTTTCACCATCCTTAATCACATCAGAATAAGGCAGGACATTGGAGCACACTGAGGGCAACCCAGCCATTGAATAATCAAAGAATTTAACTGGACTTTTACAAGAGCTAAACAATGAGCTATCCAAGGGAATAACACCAATGGCATTGGCGAGCGAAGACAGAAAGCGACAGAAATCTGCATAAGACATATTGTCATATTGCTGCACTTCAACACCATGACTGGCCAGATATTGCCCTGGCGGCCCAATACCAATGACCCGGCAGGCATGTTTTTGTTGCAGCAGGCGCAATGGTTCAACGAGCATATCCACGACCACTCGGTCTGAAGAGGCTACGACCAACGTGACACATTCAGGGCTGCAGTCAAAATGCCGGGCATGAATCACATTTGCCTGTGAATAATTGGGGGTGAGATGACGTTTCTTGTTATAGCAATCTAACTGATCACCAAGGATTCGTGTGGATACCGATAACGCATCGGCCATACCGATAACCTCGAGTATGTAAGGCCTGCTCCGACTGATGGCGGGCTCATGATGCGCAAGAAAAGTAGGAAGCTCCAGAAGAAAATCGTCAATCTCGAAAACGATTTTCTTGCCTTGCGCTTGCAACTGACGGGCCAGACTGACAATATATTCACCAGCGTCACGCTGAAATATGATGACGTCAGCCCACTGCAGATCAGCCACTGTATGCTCAAAAATACTGACTACTCTAGCTGCACCGCTATGCCTCTTCGCCCACTGCTTCAAAGGGGTGCGAATCCGAATATCTACGATCGATGATTCCGTCGCGTGGACCAGACACAAAACCCTTAATCCTGCATCAGTTCGTATGGGTATGTTCGCTTCATGGCATGGAATGTTCGACTGACAAGGCTCAGCAACAACAATATATTGGAAATCGTAACCCCGGTTATCCTTGGCCGAGTTCCTTGCCAAGGCAATACTTTCGGTTTTAAGATTCATCGCACACAACTCGTCGACCGCCTCGGCGGATACACAAACTGCATCAACGCTTTTAACCAAATAAGCAGATTCGCTGAAAAGATCAACGAGTGAGTCTCGCGTGTAAAACCTCAGGTGTGTGCGATCCATAATTCCAAGGTCGACATAGTCCCATCGTCCCTCCAGCAACATGGCACGAATCGCCGTATGCGCCACATTAGGAACGGAAGCTACTATCACGCCCCCATGATTTAGAAATATTCTTGATGTCACAAGGACAGCGTCAGGTGCTGCCAGATGTTCAAGTACATCGCCAAAGACAATAACATCGAATTTTGCGGTTGGATTACTCTCGAAGAACCCCTCAATATTTCCGACATATACGAAGGTGAGGTGCTTACGTGCCTCTTCTGCAGCCAATGGGGAAGGCTCCACACCCCATACCTGATGACCATGGTCAATCAATGCAGAACCGAAATACCCAGTCGAACAGCCTACCTCAAGAATATTCAGCTTCCGCCCGGCAGATATCTCTTTTATTCGATCAAATGCGATAGTGTGTGCATTGTTTTTATTGGAAAGAACAATTTTTGCTTGGTATTTCATTTTTGCTAAAATTATTTTATGCAGTATTAAATTTATAACCAATGGATTTTAGATACTATTCTTTTTAGATATCGAAGAGGCTTGGTTAAACGCCAGGAAGTAGAGTTTTGTATAGCATTGATTCTGAATTTCAGATTGAGACTCTCTCTATTTAAATGAGCGATTAATTTCTCACACTCATGCAACGAAATCTCCATTCTTTTTATTTTTAGAATATTAGATTCATAAGACTCATCGGGTGCTTCTACCAAATTTGACCATGGATTTTCAGATTGATCTGGAAAAACTATATTGACCCCTGATTTTTTGCATCCTGGCGTTATGAGATCATCTTCGCCTGCAACAAAAATATTGCCTAATTCATTATTTTCAGCCTTATCTTTTCTGATAATACACATCGAGTTTACAAATTCAACGGAGTGAATACTAGCCAGCAACTCCACAGCCGGACTCATGGATAAGTGTTGAAATATTTTTTCAAGATATTTATCTATCGACTTCGAAGTTTTCCATGATTTATGATTAATGATGTCTGCCATTCGCTTGAAGAATGACATCGATGAATAGGGAAAATACAAACCACCCTGATATTCCTGCCAATAGCTTGCATGCATATCTTCAATGATATAAATTCCGCCGACATCAAGATATTCAAAATAATTTAGAAACGATTTAATAATGTCACTGGATACATGAGAGCCATCATCAACAACAACATCAAAAGATGTAGCCTTTTTTATTATTTCCCTCTGAATCGATTCATTGTTGACATCCCCAATAACCACAGATATTCGATCATCCTCATATTCAAGCATGGAGCATCTGTGGTTAATGTCACACCCTATAAAAGCTTCACCCTTCTCAAAATACTTTCCCCATATTTCCAGAGATCCTCCATTTTGGACGCCAATTTCCAATATACGAACGGGTTGATCTCTTATTTTAGAAAAAATACGATCATACTCAGAAAGATAATATTCCCACTTAATAGATACCTTGCCATTGTGAAGTCGATATAGTTGTTTCAACGAAGTCATGGGCGTGTGTACAAAGAAATTTTTTCAAACGGAACGCCAAACTGACCACTTCCCACGCTACTTGAAGATATTTCAATCATGCATGCATCGTGTAACCAATGATGCTGAACAAGTTCGTTCAAATCACCATTAGCCAGTGCGGCTGAAATGAAAAATTTACCGTTGGGTAGAAGCGGCAACTGGAAGATGAATTCGGCCTGAATAGAATCCCCTGCCTTGACCGAAGTAGGACTTTGATCGGTAAATAATAATGTATTTTCACCAAACAAATGCTGGCCTAGACGGTTCCTTACAATAAATCCAAGCACAGGCTTATCCATCGACCTATGCGCTGTCGCCTGAATTTCCAAACGAATTTGCTCCCCGCCAAAAAGCGTCGTTTTTGCTGCCTCCGAATACGTTACTTCGACAGAAACGATCTCGCCAGCTCCGCTTCTCCAGTCATAAATCTCATGTGAATGTGATTGTGCGGATATATTTTTTGTCGAACCGGTATCTAGCTTTGGTACCAGCGATGTGAGGACAGAACGGTCTTTAGTCGACGCAACATCGTTTTTCTCAATCGATGGAGATTGGTCCTGTGCCTCTTCGCCGTAACACTCTTGGAAGGTATATTGCAAATAGGCTTCTGATATTTGTTTGGCCTCACCTGCTAGTTTGATGCATCCCTCATGCAACCAGATTGCGTTCTCACACAGACTGAGCACGGAAGAAATGTCATGACTGACAAAAAGCAGAGTGCCGGTTTCTCTGAACTTACGGATGAAGCGCATGCATTTTTGGCTAAAAACTGCATCCCCGACGGCCAGTGCCTCATCAATGACTAGGATGTCCGCATCAACATGCGCAATAACCGCAAATGCGAGACGCACGTACATCCCGCTTGAGTAAGTTCTGACGGGCTGCTCCATAAAGTCGCCAATGTCTGCGAAGGCGGCAATCCTGTCAAAACGCTCATCAATTTCAGCCTTGCTCAACCCGAGGAGACTGGCATTTAAATACACATTTTCGCGGCCGGAAAAGTCAAGGCTAAAACCCGAACCCAATTCCAAAAGAGCGGCAATACGTCCTTGGGTATGGATTTCACCATGAGTAGGGGCCAATGTTTCACAAATAGCCTGTAGCAGTGTGGACTTGCCAGACCCATTGCGCCCGACGATCGCAACGGCTTGTCCACGCTTCACCTCAAATGAAACATCCTTAAGTGCCCAAAATTCACGAAAATAGGTTTTTGGAGTTGCGCCGACGATGCGCCTGATGGAGGGTACGATGAATTGCTTTAGACGATCATGAGGCGCGTCATAGATTTCGTAGCGCTTGCTCAGACTTTTCACTCGAATAGCTATTTCAGCATATGACATCTTCAAATTCCCTTCTGGTTTTCTGGAACCAGAATACCCCAAACCATGCCCACGCAATCCTGTATAC
>JAZKHK010000064.1:48711-49610 GCA_040385425.1 Pseudomonadota bacterium
GGTTTCTTCGCGTGAAACAAAACGTCTCATGTAAGTTCGATAACAAGCGTTAGCGGGTTAATGTAGGGTAAAAGTCTGTATTTTCCGGGCAAGGTCGTCGTTGCCGGATAAAAACAGAACTGACAAATACTAGTAGGATTGACGCCAGCATGCTGACCAGTTGAGATCAAGCAAAGCACAGTGCTGAAATTGAGTGCAAATGCAAGGACCGTATAGGTCGGCTCGGACTCTCCATCCACTCCAATTTGAGACTTCAGGCACCGACATTTGAGTGGCTGTCGAGTTTCATAAAGTCTTGAATTAAGGATCTTTCAAAATCAATTAGTTACGCTGCACTTGAAACATGGTTTTGAACATCATTCTCACCAAGTTTTGAATTCCGCCTCCGGGCAGACTGTTTGCGATCCATTGGGTGACCAGTGCAAAATGGCCGCCACATAGCTAACCATCAATGCACCGCAGCTATAGGTTGGATATCGGCTAACAGGTTCACCAAACAATGAAACCTATGGCGGCCCTCCGACCCATTGCAGTCAGCCACCTTGTTAAATTGGTCTCCCATTTGCAGTCGTTCAGTCACCCAACTTGAAGGAGGTGCTTCAACTTCGGTTGTGCAGCGCAAGCCGACGGCCGCCAAGGGCCGATTGGCGGGGGATGCAGGCGCGTTGTTGGCTGAATTGACTTCAAAAAAGTAGCACCAAAGTGACGCTCATGTCAGTGATTCTGTTTTTCCGCGAAAACTCAAACCGTCCTGGCAACGCTTACTTGGGAGCGGGTCCGACCACGCCAGCTAAAAAGTCGGGGTCTTCGCGTCTATCCTGGCTGCGGGCGATGAACTTGAGCAGAACGAGCTTTGAAGTCTTGGACTCGATCTGCGCCTGCCCCAGAGCCGACAGTTC
>JAZKHK010000064.1:49620-53954 GCA_040385425.1 Pseudomonadota bacterium
CCAAGCCCTCCAAGGTGCTCGCCACATTCAGGGTAAGCACGCCTTCTCCGCTTTCTGGCATAAGGCCGGGCTCGACGCGGGCGTAGTAGTCAAGCGCACCCAACTTCGTTGCGGCCTCTTGCAAAATGGCGCGAACTTGCTCGTTGAATCGAATGCTCATAGTGTTTTTTTAAAATCTTGAGAAGGTGACCCAGGGTGCTTGCCTTCCGGGCAGGCCCCCTGTGTGACGCTGGGGCAAAACGAGTCGATGATGACCGTCGCTCAGGTGGTGTAGTCGCCGCTGGATTCGGGCTGGAACAAAAGTGTTGCAACCTCGGCAGCGCATTCATCGCCATTGGGTGTACGCCAGTGCGCAACAGAGCCCACCGTGAGGCCCAGCAGACTTGACCCAACAGGCGACAGCACCGAGATAAAACCGAGGCTCGGCTCGGCATCTCTCGGGTAGCACAGCGTGAGTTTCTGCCGGCGCTGCGAGTTCAGGTCGACGATCTCCATCTGGGAATTCATCGTGATGACATCCACGGGAATTTCCTGGGACGGAACCAGATCTGCGGACTCACAGTTGTTTTTAAGCTCCGCAGGCAACTGTCCATTTTTCAACTGCAGTCGGGCGAAATCCAACTCGGTGAGCATTCGCTCTTCGCTTGAGCTTGTATTCATAAAGCACTCCAATCAACGCGGCCGAACCCGCTCAAAATGCGGCAGCCGCCATCGCGCTTGGCTTGGGGCCCGGCGATTAAAGGTTTGCGCTAAAAAGGATGAAGAGAATCGCCGGGCTTAAGAATCTGCGGCCGGCTGGCGCGTATACGCCGCACCCGTTACTTTGCGCGCCGGCACAAGCACACCTGCCGAAACAGCGGGTGAATTGCACAGGGAAAGATTCAGGGGGAGCATGTGGCGCATTCTATGGATTTCTCTCAAGAACTCAGGTGGCAGGCAAGCAAAGCCCTACACTTTCTGCCAGTAAAAGGTTATCGCCAAATGCACGCGCAGCATATTCTGTTCATGACCCCAACTATTTCAGTGGAACGGCTTTGTGATGTTCAAAACGAAAGATAAGCTCTTTGACGATGCCAAACATGATGGCCCGGTCTTTGGAGGGATGGTCTGAAAAGTGAACCACTGTTGATCCAATGGTGGCGAAGCTGCTGACCTCAATTCCCGGTTCTTTTCCGTAATCAATTTCAATCTCGTATTGCGTCATCAATGGCCCGCAGGCCATCCAGTCGCGGGTCCACTTGGGCAGGGCATCCGTGTTTTCCCACAGCGTTCCAGCACTCTCGTAATCTTCTTCGATGTGGGTGTGACCCAGCAGGCGTGCAAGTTGCCGCTCCTTGGCTACGCAGCTACGAAAATAGTCTTGATCACTGATACACATGGCTGGCCCCTTTCATTGTTCAATGGGGTGGCAAATTTGATCCGGCTTATTGGATGAAGGCAACGATATGCACTCTTTTTCAGCAACAATTATCGGATGACGTTGCATCGCATGTTTCCGGCTGGGTTCAAGGCCTTGTTTGGTAAACGCAAATATCAATCCCCTGAGCATCAGCGTGCCGCCGAATTAATCGCTGCAATTGATGCGGGTGGAATACCAATGAATCCTGCTCGTGTCAACGATATTGCGAGAAAGTTGGGACTGGATGTATCTATGACCGCACCAGTTGAAAAGACTATTCAGCGTATTCGTGAAGTTATGGCGCACATGAACCCGTAGCCAAATATCTGCTTCAGTTAAGGTTTGTAGGATGCCCGCCCGTACAGACGTTCAACATTGCTTTGCCTACGGATGAGGGTGGGCGTCGTATAAACCTCGATGGAGGAGCAGTTGGTGCACGGTGATCCGGCCAGCGACCGCTGTGTGATGCGCTTCAACAACCTGGTCTCCTTCACCGGCTCAGCCGTGTGCGCCGAAGAATTTGGCGACTGGCTGGTGGAAGTCACCGTGCCCGCCACCAAGGTTCTGCTCCACCCCGGCCTGCGGAGTGCCCCCGTGCTCAACAGCGAGAACGAATACATCGTGATTGGCGGCAACTACACGGGGCAGATGTGGCATAGGTATGGGTAGGCCGGGGAAATGAACCTCAATTGCATCGACTTTTGAGGACGGTGACCGTCGTTGCTGCCGGAAAAATGGGGGAAAAGCGGGACTTTTTCCCCCACGTTACGCCGATGTCATTCGGCCGACCAGACGCCTTGACCAAACGATAATCACTGGTTTGGCTGGCCACTCGCGCCCTGAGGCAGCGTTTTGTTCGCCTGATCCGTGCGCCAGTTGTGGGGACGGATTTCTTTGTTTGCAGCACCCTGCGGGGCGCCTCCATATAGGGTTCTATGAAAAGCAGTTTGAACACCCCAGGCGCACCCAGCCTGGCGCGCGTTGGTTTCAGCACCGGTTTTGGTGTGCTGGCGGCCACGCTTGGCTCAGCCGTTGGCCTGGGCAATATCTGGAAATTCCCGTACTTGACCGGCGCCAATGGCGGGGCTGGCTTTTTGCTGGTTTACGTGCTGGCAACGCTGCTGGTCGGGCTGCCGGTGATGATGGCCGAGATTTCACTGGGGCGCGCGGGCAAGGCCAACCCTATTACCACCTTGCAAACCCTGGCGCCCAAAGGCCAGCTCTGGTGGCTGATTGGTGTGGCGGGCATGCTGGGTGCTTTTCTGATCCTGTCTTTTTATTCCGAAGTGGTGGCCTGGGTCTTTGCCTATGTGGCCAAGGCCATGAACGGGTCCATCCTCAGCAGCGATCCGAAGGTGACCGAGGCCGCGTTTGGTGCGCTGATCAGCGACCCGCTGCAGTCACTGCTGTGGCAGTGGGGGGTGCTGGTGTTTATTGGCGGCATCCTGCTGATGGGGGTGACCAAGGGCATCGAGGCCATCACCAAGAAGCTGATGCCGATCCTGTTTCTGCTGCTGGTGCTGTTGTGTGTCGTCAGCCTGTCCTTGGACAAAGCGCTGGATGGCCTGGCCTTTCTGTTCCAGCCTGACTTCAGCAAGATCACCGCTTCGGTGGTGCTCACCGCCATGGGGCTGGCGTTTTTCAAGCTGTCGATCGGCATGGGCACCATGATGACCTATGGCAGTTATTTCCGGGATGATCAGAACATCCCGCTTACCACGCTGCGCGTCATGGCGGCGGATCTGTGTATCTCGATGCTGGCTGGCATTGCCATTTTCCCGGCGGTGTTCACCTTTGGTTTTGCCCCGGCTGCCGGGCCAGCGCTGGTTTTCATCACGATTCCGGCGGTGTTTTCCCAGATTCCGATGGGGCAAGCTTTGATGGTTGTTTTCTTTGTGCTGGCCTCTATCGCCGCCACCGGGGCCATGCTGTCGCTGATGGAGGTGCCGGTGGTCATCCTGCATGAGCGTGTGGGCTTGTCGCGGGCGATGGCCACGCTGGTGACCATTTTTGTGCTGGTGATCTTGGGGTCAGCCAGTGCCTTGAGCAACAGCACCCTGGCCGACTTCAAACTGTTTGGCATGACGCCGTTTGATGTGGCTGACTTTGTTTCGTCCAACATCATCCTGCCCATCGGTGGCATTTTCATTGCACTGTTTGTTGGCTGGGGCTGGGGCTTTGAGAAGTTCAGCCGTTTATTGACCAACCACGGTCAACTGAACAACCAACATGTGGCCAGAGCGGTGTTCTTTTTGCTACGTTATGTGTCGCCATCCTTGATCTTGATCGTGATGCTCAAGGGTCTGAAACTGTTCTGACGGGCGCTGATTCACAGTTCCGCAGCACTAGGATTTACCCCTCCCCTTGAAACTGCAGCAAATGCCCTTATCATTAGCACTCGAAAGAGTTGAGTGCTAACAGGCTTTTTTCCTCGAAGCTTTCTCTTCAAGTTAATGAATGCCAGCTTGTTCAAGTTGGCATTCGTGATTTTAAATTTTTGTTTTTAAAACCTAGGAGTTCTCATGAACCTTCGTCCTCTCGCAGATCGCGTGATTGTCAAACGCGTGGAAAACGAAACCAAAACCGCTTCCGGCATCGTCATTCCTGACAGCGCTGCTGAAAAACCTGATCAAGGTGAAGTGTTGGCCGTGGGTCCAGGCAAAAAAAATGACAAGGGTGAGTTGCTCGCCATGAATGTCAAAGTCGGCGACCGCGTGTTGTTCGGCAAATACAGCGGCCAGACCGTCAAGGTTGGCGGCGACGAATTGCTCGTCATGAAGGAAGACGACCTGTTCGCAGTCGTCGAGAAGTAATTTCTCACCTCTTTCTTTTAATTAATTAACCAAATTCGGAGTCATCACATGGCAGCAAAAGATGTAGTTTTCGGCGGCGAAGCCCGCGCACGCATGGTTGAAGGCGTGAACATTTTGGCCAA
>JAZKHK010000065.1:0-9918 GCA_040385425.1 Pseudomonadota bacterium
CGAAGAAACGCAGCCAGTCTTCGTCTCTGATTTGCTCGAAAGCTTTGGACTCGAAGATGCCGAGGTTGTTGACGAGGATGTCCACCTCGCCCGCCGCGTCCAGCAGGCGCTGGCAACCGGCGGCGCTGGACAGGTCGGCCGGCACGCCGTCGATGACGGCGCCCGGCACTTCCGATTGAATGCGCGCAACGGCCTGGGCCAGCCGGGCCGGATCGCGCCCGTTGACGATAACGTGCGCGCCCTCGGCGGCGAGTTCGCGCGCTGTCGCCCAGCCGATGCCGGAGGTGGAGCCGGTGACCAGCGCGCGTTTGCCTTTAAGTTGAAGATCCATCTTGATTCCTTGTCAGGTGTTGGCGCGCGCAGGCGGGTATAAAAAGGGCTTGAGCCAGCTGGTGAGCCGGGGCGCCACCAGCCACGTCATGACCAGCACCACCATCGCGGTGATGAGCATCACGCGCGGCAGCAAGGGCCAGGGTGCGAGCAGCGGCCCGAGCAGCAGGAACAGCGCATACACCGTGGGGCAGATGCCCAGCCAGGTGACGACCGCGACTTTCCAGCGCGGCGGCGGGTTTTGCTTTGGGCCGACCGGCGCGGCAAACCAGTGGCCCAGGCCGCTGACCTGGCGCAGCGTCTGGGTCTCGATGTGCGGGGCAATCGCCGCCAAAGCCAGCGAGCGCGTGGGCGACTGTTGCCAGCCCTGCAGATGCTCATGCGTGTCAAACGCGAACACGACGTGGTAAAGCGAAGCGTCGTCGCTGCTGCCCTCCGCGTCCGGGCGCACCAGCTGGCCGCCCAGGTAACCGGGGAAGGCACGGGCGGCAGCCGTCATGTCGGCGGAGGCCTGCTCGAACGCGGCCTCATGCCCAGCTTTGACGCGGCGAGTGGCCAGCGGGGGTGTCGAGTACCGCCGTGGACATGGCTGGTTCGCCTTAGTGAAAGCGCACCGAGCAGCTGCCCAGCCCGCCAATCGTCACGCGGAAGTTGTCCCCTGCCTTGGCCGGTGACATGGCGGCCAGCGCGCCCGACAGGATGACTTCGCCGGCTTTGAGGCCGATGCCCAGGCGACCAAGCGTGTTCGCCAGCCACGCGACGGCGTTCACCGGTGAGCCCAGGGCCGCAGCGCCGGCACCGGTGCCGATGATTTCGCCGTTTTTTTCCAGCACCATGCCGCAGGTGGACAGGTCGATGCGGCGCGGGTCCACGGCGCAGTCGCCCAGCACAAAGACGCCGCAGGAGGCGTTGTCGGCCACGGTGTCCTGGATCTTGATCTTCCAGTCGCGGATGCGCGAATCAACGATCTCGAAGCACGGCATCACGCACTCGGTGGCGGCCAGCACGTCGGCGTTGCTGATGCCGGGACCCATCAGGTCTTTTTTGAGGATGAAGGCAATCTCGCCTTCGGCCTTGGGCTGGATCAGCGTGCTGGCGTCCACCGACTGACCTTCGTTGTAGATCATGCCGTCGAGCAGGTAGCCAAAGTCGGGCTGGTAGACGCCCAGCATGTTCATCACCGCCGCCGAGGTGACGCCGATTTTTTTGCCGACGATGCGCTCGCCCGCGCTCAGGCGGCGTGACAGCATGCGTTGCTGGATGTGGTACGCGTGCTCGATGGTGATGCCAGGGTGGCGGTTGGTGAGCGGCTCGACCACGGTTTGCGTGCTCATGGCTTGGTACAGCTCGTCGCCCAGGGTTTCGATCAGTGTGGCGTCCATAGGTGAAAAATCCTTCGGTTGAATTGAAAATCGTCGTTTTTTTAAGCGTTTTAGGCCTCTAGCCCCCGTGCAGCCTGCGTGACCAGCTATCAAAACCATAGTGGTTCATGGGGGCTTTCATGTCTTCAGCGCATCCGCTTCGGCCAGGAAGTTCTCGACCAGCCGGGCAAAACGCGCGGCGTGTTCGATCTGCGTCCAGTGGCCGCACTGGCCGAATACATGCAGCTGGGCGCGGGCGATCCACTGCGCCAGCGTCAAGGAGTTCGACAGCGGAATCACCTGGTCTTCGCGCCCATGCACCACCAGCGTCTCGTGCGGCAAGGCGCGGATATCGGCCTCGCTGCTTTGCATCGCCTCGACCCAGCGCTGGCGCGGCGCCGGGAACATGGCGGCAAACGACTCCTGAAAACCCGGCTGGATGCTGGCCTGGTAGCGCAGCTGTGCCAGCTCGTCGGTGACGCGCGAGCGGTCAAAGGCGAAGATGTCGAGCAGCGCGCGCATGTTCTGGATCGACGGCGTGTAGCCCCAGGCGGCATCGAGCCCCGGCGTCAGGGCAAAAGGCACACCCACGCTGCCCATCAGCACCAGACGGCGCACACGCTGCGGGTGCTTGATCGCCAGCGCCAAGGCCAGCGCGCCGCCAAAGGAGTTGCCCACCAGATCGGTCTGCTCGATCCCCAGCGCATCCAGCAAGTCCACCGCCTGCTGCACCCACTTGTCCATGCGGTAGTGCGCGTTGTTGGCCGGGTCGGCGGGCCGGTCGGTGGTGCCAAAACCCAGCAGGTCGGGCGCGATCACGCGGCGCGTTTCGGCCAGCACCGGCAGCAGCAGGCGCCAGTTGGCCCAGGCGCTCACCCCCGCGCCGGAGCCGTGCAGCAGCAGCACCGGGAACCCACTGCCCAGGTCATGCACATTGCTGTCAAACGCGCCGGTGCGGATGCGCTGGCCGATTTCAGGATTGGGGCTCATGGTCGGCGCTTTCAGTACTTGATCATCACGTTGCGCAGCTCGGTGTAGAACTCCAGCGAATGCACGCCGCCTTCGCGCCCGATGCCGGACTGCTTGGAGCCGCCGAACGGCGTGCGCAGGTCGCGCAGGAACCAGCTGTTGATCCAGCACAGGCCCACTTCAATCTGCAGGGCCAGGCGGCTGGCTCGGCTGATGTCCTGGGTGTAGATGGAGGTCGCCAGGCCGTACCTGGTGTCGTTGGCCATGCGCACCGCTTCTTCTTCGGTGTCGAAGGGCTGGATGTGGCAGCAGGGGCCGAAGATTTCTTCACGCACCACGGTAGCGGTTTCCGGCAGACCGGTCCAGATGGTGGGCTGCACCCAGCAGCCGTCTTTCAGCTCGTCGGGCATGTCGGGCACGCCGCCGCCGAAGACGATGGTGGCGCCCTCTTCTTTCGCCTTGGCGTAGTAGGACAGCACTTTTTTCTGATGGACTTTGCTCACCAGCGGGCCGATCTTGGTGTCGGCATCGAAGGGGCGGCCCGGCTTCATTTCAGAAGCCTTGACTTTCAGCGCGGCCACGAACTTGTCGAAAATCGGGCGCTCCACATAAACGCGCTCGGTGCCCAGGCAAACCTGGCCGCAGTTCTCGAAGGCCGAGCGGGTGACGGTGTTGACGGCGTTGTCGAAATCGCAGTCGGCAAACACCAGCGCCGCGTTCTTGCCGCCGAGTTCCAGCGACACCGGGCGGATGCCGTCCGCGCCGGCTTTCATGATGGCCGTGCCGGTTTTGGTTTCGCCGGTGAAGGTAATGCCGTTCACATCCGGGTGCGCTGTCAGGAAGGCGCCGGCGGAATCGACCCCAAAGCCGTTCACCACGTTGTACACGCCGGGCGGCACGCCGACCTTGTTCATCACCTCGCCCAGCAGCGTGGCGGTGGCGGGCGTGGCCTCCGACGGCTTGACGACCACGGTGTTGCCGCAGGCCAGCGCCGGGCCGACCTTCCAGGTCATCAGCAGCAGCGGCAGGTTCCACGGGCAGACCACGGCGATGACGCCGCGCGGCGTGCGCACGCCATAGCTGCGCGCGGTCTTGCCGTCGGGCGTGCGCATCTCGAACGACTCGGTCGAGGCGTTCTTGATGGTGTCGGCAAAAATCTTGAAATTGGCGGCGCCACGCGGAATGTCGATGTGCGAGGCCAGGCTGCGCGGCTTGCCGGTGTCAGCAATTTCGGCCTGCAAAAAATCGTCGAAACGGCGGTTGATCTCGTTGGCCACCGCGTCGAGCATGGCAACGCGGTCCACCACCGACAACTGGCCCCAGGGGCCGTGCAGCGCGGCCTTGGCCGCCGCCACGGCGGCATTGACTTCGGGCTGGCCGGCTTCATGGACCAGGCCGATGAGCGAGTTGTCCACCGGGTTGCGCTTCTCGTAGGTCTTGCCGCTGAAGTTGGTGACGTATTCGCCGTTGATGAAGTTCTTGAAGTCTTTCATGGGGTTCTCTCGTGAAGTGATCGTTGGGCTTTTTTCGTGTGCGGTCAGGCGGTCAATCCAAGGGCCGCCAGCGCGGCGCGGGCGCAGGCTTCGTCCTGCTCTTCGGAGCCGCCGGAGACACCGATGCCGCCAATGCGCTGCCCGTTTTCCAGCACCGGCAGCCCGCCGCCAAAAGCCACAAAGCGCGGGCGCAGCACCAGGCCGTCGCGCACGGCGGGGGAGTGCTTTTGCAAGATGTCTGTCCACTGGCTGGTGGCCAGCCCGAAGCTGACTGCCGTGTAGGCCTTGTCGATGGCAATCTCCACCGAATGCAGCGGCGCGCCCGGCATGCGCAGAAAAGCCGCCAGCACGCCGGAAGCGTCCACCACAGCCACGTTGACGCGCACGCCCATGGTGTGGGCGGCCTGCACCGCCGCGCCAATGGCCAGATGCGCTGCGGGCCAATCGATCGACGGCACGCTGACACTGAGCGCAGGGTGGTTCGCTTCCGGCTTCATGCTCAGAACGCCTTGACCAAAGTGAAACGCAGCAGGTTGCCTTGCGTCTCGGGGCCGCTGCCGGCATCCGAGCGGTATTCCCGGTAGGCGGCGGCTTTCAGGAACACGCCGGCGCTCATGATCGGGTAAACCACTTCGGCGCCGATGGCGTGGCGCGACGAACGGTCGGTGGTGGCGCCGGGGCCGCTGTCGTCGGTGGTCTGCACCTGGTCGTAGCCGACGACGCCGACCTGCACTGTTTGCAGCATCTTGCCAATGCCCCACTCCAGCGTGGTCTGGTTGCCGGGCTTGAAGCCGCCGGCCTTTTCCGAGTTGCTCTCGAAACGCATCAGGGCCGAGGCCGAGAACGTTTTGGCGCTGTCAAAGTAGTAGGTAGCGCCGGCCGTCAGCATGGTGGATTTGTAGCCGTTGCCCGGTGCAGCGGCACCCTGGCTGGCGCCGCTGTCCACCCAGACACCGGCTGCGGCCACCGCATCCCAGCTTGCGCCATGCCAGCCCAGCACCACCGGGCCAAGGTACACGTCACCGATGCCGGACTGGGTTTCCGAGATGCCGGGGGTGTTGAAGGTCAGCGACGTGCTCACCATCGGAATGATGGTTTCCATGCCGAAGTCCGCGCCCAGGAATTTGGTGTTTGAAATCCAGACCAGCCGGTTCGCCAGCGCCACCACGGTGCCGGTGTTGTTGCCGGGAATGTCGGTGCTGCTGCCCGGTGCCTTCAGCTTCTCGATGTTGTAGTCCACCAGGTAGCCCAGGTAGTAGGTGCCGGGCGGCGGCACGCTGGCGGCCTGCATGCCTTCAACGCCGGGAACGTAGTGCCCGCCGCCTGCGGATGCGCTCAGGGCCGCGACCAAAGCCACCGCCGCAAAAATGATTTTTTTCATGGTTTTTATGTGTTGAAAATTGATCTGCCTAATCTGCCTACAGGGATGAATTCAAGCCAAGGCCCCGAGAGGCCCGGCCCTTTCATCGATCAGGTGTACACCTCGGTGAAGGAGGACACCAGCACACCCGTGTGGTAGAAAATGCCGCTGCCCAGATGGTCTTCCGACCAGGTGGTGACGGGCCGGTCGCGCTGCGCCAGGTAGCCCAGGCCGGCAAAGGTTTCGTTGCGGTTGCCGCTCGGGTCGAAAAAGTAAATCGTCTCGCCGCGCGTGATGCCGTGGCGCGTGGGCGCCACGTCGATCTTGGTTTTGGTCTTGGCCATGACGTCGGCCGACTTCAGGATGTCGTTCCACGAATCCAGGAAGAAGGCAATGTGGTGCAGACCCATGCGCGGTCCGCCGACAAAAGCGATGTCGTGCGGCGTGGTGGTGCGCGCCAGCCAGGTGGCGGCCTGCATGTCGCCGGCGGGGCCGACCAGGATTTGCTCGGTGAGGAAGAAGTCCAACACGTCCATGACGAACTTGGTGTTCTCGGCCACCTTGTTGACGCCGGTTTCGGGGTTCAGCTCGCACATCAGCAGGCAGTGGTCCAGCCAATGCGCGCCCGCGCCCTTGATGTTGTCCGGCCACGGGTCGGGGTTCTCGGTGCCGACTTCGGTGCCGACGTATTCCTTCATCGCATACAGGCGCATTTCATGGCCGCTGGGCATGTTGAACTGCAGCATGCGGCCGGTGGATGGCATGGTGCCTTCGGGCCGCATGGTGGTGGCGATGCCGTAGGCTTCGACCTTCTCTTGCAGCTCGTCCAGGTCGGCTTCTTTCTCGACCTTGTAGGCGACGTGGTTGAGGCCAGCCTGGTCGGACGGACTCAGCATCAGCGAGTACTTGTCCCACTCGTCCCAGCACTTGAGGTACACGTTGCCGTGCTTGTCCTCCATGGTTTTTTTCATGCCCAGCACGTTTTCATAGTGCTTGAGCGCGGCTGCCATGTCCATCACCCGAAGGTTGACGTGACCGATGCGTAAGATGCCCATTGATGTCTCCTCGTTGTAAAAATTAATCAGGGGTTGACCGAAGAAACGGCAAACCCTTTGCGAAACGGCTTCTCAAATTTGCCTGCCACTTCCAGTTCAATCGGAGTGACGGGCGCGACACGGCAGGCCAGGGTGAAGCCGTGCGCTTCCTCCGCGACACTGACGTGTGCGCGGCTGATGGGGCCGAGGGGCCGGCATTGCCCTTCGAGAACGTGAACCTTGCAGACGCCGCAGCCGCCGTTGACGCAACCCACCGGGATGCCTTTGCGGCCCAGGCGCAACATGGCCTGCAGCAGGCTTTCGTCATGCGCGCAGGCAAAGGTCTCATCGGTTTGCATGACGTGCACATTGACCTTGGGGCGGGTGTCGATGAACATGGTGCGACCCCTTAAACCCGCTTGAACAGCGGACTGCGCTGCTGGTTGGCATCGGCCGCCGAAATGAATTTTTCGGTGTAGATGTCGCGCTCGAACAGGCGCCCTTGCATCAGGGTGGTGATGCAGGCTTCAATCATGATCGGCGGGCCGCACAGGTAGGCCTTGCGACCGCGAAAGTCGTTGTCGAAATGCGCCTTGGCCGCCTCGTGCACCATGCCGCGCGCACCGCGCCAGTCCGACTCCAGAGGCTCGTTCGAGAGCACCGGCACGTAGTCGAAGTGGGCATGCTGCGCAGCCAGCGCCACGAACTCGTCATGGTGGTACAGCTCGGCCTGATGGCGCGCGCCGTTGACCAGCGCAATCGGCCGCGTGCAGCCTTGCGCCAGCAGGTCCAAGACCATCGAGCGCGGGCTCGACAGGCCGGAGCCACCCGCCAGAAACAGGTAGGGCAACTGGTCCGCCTGGTGCTGTGTTTGACGTACAAAAAAGCGTCCGTAGGGTCCGCTGAAGCGCACCGCGTCACCGGCCTTGAGCGTGTCATGGACCCAGCCGGTGGCGACGCCGCCGGGCACGCGCCGGATGTTGAGTTCGATCTCGCCACTCGCTGCGGGCGCACTGGCAATCGAGAACGCGCGGCTCTGCGCCTCGCCGGGGATCACCAGATTGATGTACTGCCCGGCCTGGAACACCATGGTTTGCGGCGCGTCCAGCTTGATCCAGACGCCCTTGATGGTGGGCGTCAAATCCTCGATGCGCGACACCGTGCCGCGGTAGTCCTGCACCGGCAGGTTCAGGGCGTCGGGCTCTTCCTCGATCTCGGCGTCAATCGTCACGTCCGACTGCAGCGTGGCGCAGCAGGCCAGCGCCAGGCCTTCTTCGCGCTCATAGTCCATCAGCGCAAAGTTGGACGCCTCGCCGTGATCGACTTCGCCATCGGTGACCGCGATCTTGCAGGTCGCGCACAGGCCGTGGCAGCAGGCGTGCGGCAGGTAGATGCCGGAGCGCAGGGCGGCGTCGAGGATGGTTTGGCCTTCCTCGACGTCGAGCACCTGCCCGGTCGACTCGAATGTGAGTTGGTAGCTCATCGCAGTGCCTGCACGCTCAGTTGCACGAACCCTGCAGACCGTTCAGGCCCGGGGTGCGAAAGCGGATCACGTCCTTGTGGCCCAGGCCGTTTTCCGCCAGCGATTTCTCGGCGTCGGGCGTCCAGCGTTTGCCGGACTTGAGCCACTCGGCCTGGGTCCAGTCGATCCTGGCGAAATCCGGGTGGGCGCCGAACAGGCCGGGGAATGCGCCTTGGAGCATGTCGCCAAACTTCAGGGTCGGCGGCAGCGGCACGCAAAACGGGGCACAGAACATCAGGTGCTCGTCCCAGCCGATGTAGAGCAGCGGGGCCGGGAACTTGTCCACGGTGTCCTTCTGGAGGAAGGGGTAGGGGCGTACAGAGGCAATAGTCATGATGATTCAATCTCCTGAAAGGTGGCTCAGTTGCCGGTGGCGAGGTCGCGCCAGGCCTGGAAGTTTTTCTGGTCGGGCGAGCCTTCAAAGTCGAGGTTGTCGCGGCCCATCTCAATGCGGTACCACTTGAGCACCTCGGCCAGCGGGTCGAAACCGGGGGCTGACGGATCGGCCTCGGGCCTGAAGCAGTTGCCCTGGTAGATCTGATGCACCGGCAACCAGGCCTGCACGTATTTTTCGGGCTCGTGGTCGAAGATGTCTTTGCAGCCGTCGGAGCAGAAGTGGTACTTCATGCCGCTGTAGTCCGACTCGCGGTAGGCGATCTGGGTCGGGTCGTCCGGTTCGGTGAAGACCATCGGAATCTGGCAGGTCTGGCACAGCATGGGCAATGTGCCGTTGTAGAAGCGCCGGCCTTCTTTGGCTTCTTTCGCCCAGTGCTCGAAGCGGGGACGGTAGTGCTTGTCGAAGGTGTCGGGGTACTTGGCAGACAGCCATTCCATTTCCGACTCGGTTGGCGCCCAGGTGTGGAAAGCGGCTGCCGCGCCGTAGTTGTAGAAGGTGGACCAGGCCTGGTGCGAGAGGTGATCCTTGTCCTTGCAAGCTTGCTCCCAGCCCTTGGGGATGGTGATGCCGTAGCGTGCCAGGTCGGCAAACAGGGCGCCGCCGTTTTGCTCGGCATAGGTCTCCCAGGCTTCCTTCCAGCTCATCACGCGCTTGGGCAGCATGTAGTCCATCATCATCGCCACTAGGGTCAGCACGCGGTAGCCGCGCCAGAACCATTTGTCGATCCAGGCCTGCACGATCGGCAGGTTGTCGGGGTCCTGCTCCAGGATGAACTTGATCATTTCCAGGCCCAGCGTCATGTGGCGCGCTTCATCCGACTGGGCCGAGAAGCCGAAGGCCATCGCCGCCATGTCGCCGTTGTAGGCGGCGCCCGAAATGAAGGGCACGAACAGCAGGTTGGTCAGCACGTACTCGAACGCAAAACCGATCGACACCATGAACTCGAACGGGCCGGCGGTGACGGCATCGTCAAAGAACGATTTGGGCACCGACAGGTACCAGACGCGGTCGTTCTGGTGGTGCCAGTTCTGGAAGCCGTTGTAGAACTTGTTGTAGTTCGACATCGAGTGAATCTGCGTCTGCGAGTGGCGGATTTCATCGAGCGACTGCATCATGCAGGCGACACGCGGGCCAGCCCCGGCGAACTGGCGGCCAACGTGGGCAAAGCCGCGGTGCGCCATGTACTCGGCGGGCGAAATGCCGGTCATGAACAGCTTGAGCGCATTGATGTAGCGCGCATCGGTCACCTGCAGGTGGCCGTTGTTCTGGTTGAAGGCGTCGATGATGGCGTAGAGCTTTTTTTCTTTCTCGGCCTGGTATTTCCAGTAGGCGTCCATCGTCAGGCGAAACGGGTCTTCCCATTTGTCCCAGTCGTGGATTTTCAAGCCCTCGTAGCTGACCTGCGGGAACACCTTGTCCATCGGCTGGTAGGTCGTATCCCAGGCCAGATCG
>JAZKHK010000065.1:9928-33150 GCA_040385425.1 Pseudomonadota bacterium
AACTTGTCCCAGTCGTGGATCTTGATGCCTTCGTACGCCAGGTACGGGAAGATGTCGCTCTTCTTCTGGTAGCTGGGCTCCCAGTCGAGATCGCGCGTCATCAGGTTGTAGCGGTCTTTCAGGTTCAGCTTTTTGTTGACTTTCATGTCCATGGTGTGTCTCCGGTTGGCTTGTGGGGGCTCTATAGGAATGGGGTGGCGGCGCTGCGGTCAGTGCTTCCAGCTCAGCGTGAAATCGTCATCGGTCTCATCGATGTGGCCGGTCAGCGTGATCAGGTTGATGTGCAGCTCTTGCAAATTGAAGGGGCGTCCGATCTGCTCTTCCACGGATTCGCGGCGGATCACCAGCGTGTTGGGCGCATCGACCTTGACCATGGCGGGCTGCAGGCTGACCACGGCGTTCGGGTTGTCGGCCACGATGGCATCGACGATGCAGCGGGTCTCTTCGTTTCTCTGGAAGGCAATGAATACGTTGGACATGGTGGGTACTCCGGGTAATCAGGCGAGAAGACCGGCCTTGGCCAGACGGGCATCGAGACGGGCGCCGACACGCGCCAGGGCGGCCTCGGCTTCGCTGCCCAGCGCCATGCTGGCCAGCGGCTGCAAGGCGGTCACGGCCCGGCCGCGCCAGTGCGCAATCCACGTTTGCAGTTGCGCCTTGTTGGCCGGGTTCTCGGCGGCGGCGACTTTCAGGCAGGCATCGACCCACTTGCTGCTGTCCTCGAACAACTCGGTCTGAAAGCGCGTCATCAAAGACACCGTGGGGCCGGCTTTGTCATTGAGCGCCTGGTCCACTTCCTTGTAAGCCAAGCCGAACAACATGCCGTCCAGCGCGACGTGCTGAGCCACGAACATCTCGAACCAGTCCTTGATGACCAGCGTGTCTTCCACGTAGCGGCGCAGCTCCTGCCATTGCGGCGCGTCCATCCAGGCCTGCTTGGCGGCCTGCACTTCGCCCTGGTCGCCCAGCACCAGGCCCATGCGGGTCAGGTACTGCGCAACACCGAGCTGGTCCATGCCCTGGTACAGGCAAGGCTGCGTGATGGCGGTGCCGAAACCGTAGGCGCACATCGAGGCGCCGTTCATGTTGGCACCCCAGGCCACATGGCGCAGCGGCACATAGAAGTCCAGCGCGGTGCGGCGGGCGCTGTCGGCGTAGCTCTCGGCCAGGCCACGGGTTTCGACAAACTCGAAGTCGGCCTCGGCCGTTTCCTGCATGCGGGCACGGGAGGCGGTGTAGGCGCCGTAGTAGAACTGGCGCGGGTCCTTCAGCGCGTACCAGTCCTTCATGGTGATGGCGGTGCGCGTCGCGTCAAAAATCTCGTGCTCCGGGTCCCACGTCGGCCGGTAGTGGAAGTTGACCTCGGGCTGCACATCCATCGTGCCCTCCAGGTAACGCGAGGCCGGTTTGTTGTCGCCGATGCGCGCGGCAATGTGGTCGAAGGTTTGCCGCAGTGGCTCGATGCTGACGGTGCGAAGGTCGATATGCATTTCAGTGGTCTCCTCGGGTTATGTGGCCTGGGTTCAGGCCTTGTTGTCGTGACGCAAGTTCTGCTCGCGGGCGGCGCGCAGACTCCAGTCCCATTCCTGCTCTTCAGCGCTTTGTACGACGGGCAGGCGACCCTGGGTGGGGGTCACGCCGTGCATCGCACAGAACTCATCAAACTGCGCCTGCGCCATCAACAACTCGACAAACAAGCCGGGTTCGCCGACGGCAAATTCGAACTCGACCAGGCCGTTGGCATGCGTCTCGATGATTCGCACGAACTTGAGGGCAGGGTTGAAGGCAGGTGTGTTGTTCATGGTGTGGCGGGTGGTACGAGAGGGACTTCGCAAGTTGCTTGCCAAAATTCCTCCAACCCGCCAAAGTCTCGAGATTTACAGGGAAAACCCCTAGACAACTTGACCCGAATCGCCAGTTTTTAGCGCCTTGTCAGGGGTCAGACAGGCTTGTAAGAGGTTGTTTCACCGTGCAATCGGGGTGAAATTGCGCATTTGGAGCAATGAAACTGGGCTGATTTCACCAAATGACCAAATCAGCGGCCCATGCGGCAGCCTGGACGGCTTGGCTAGAGGCCTGTTGTGAAATATCGAGATTTAAGGCAACTGGTTGTTGCAGGGCGGGCGTATTCGCTTGAATGCGCTGCCGGGAGCGAGATGTGAGTTTGCTATTTAATTTATAGCTACTCACGCATGCTATATAAGGGCTAGATGCCTATTTCATTGATTTTTTTGCAGAAAATCAGGGGGGGGAACATGGGAAGTCATTGAATGGCAGTCAATGATCTCGTTGCGCACATGTTTTGATGTGCAGGTATATCAACGATCACAAAATCAAACACTGAAACCAATGTTTAGGTCGGCTTCAGACCCATTGCTGCTGATTGGCTTTCAAAGCTAACTGACTCTTCCCGACCCGCAACGGGCATCCATAGTGCTGATCTCATGGCCTGAAAGCTGCCGGTGTATGCCGAACAGCTAGCCCGTTAGCGGCTCTGACCGGCGATCTCCCCCCGGCACTTTGCGGTGGAAGAGTTAATGCTGCCATGCATGGACAGACGGCACCTGGTTCATTAGGCTCAGGGCCTTCTCCAGCACGACCAAGTCGTTCGTTGCGCACAGTCTCGCCACACCCTGTTCGACCACGTCACGCATCTCCAGCACTTCCAGATGGATATCAAGTCCGCGAAGCAGGGCCGCCCTGTACCAATCGACTGCGTCAACGATCATGTGCTCAAACTCTTCGTGGCGATCATTGAGATTGCCCCTGATCACCGAGACAAGGCTGGTTGGAACCCGCCCCTGCCCATAGACATGGGGGTTGTAATTGTGCGATGCCTGATCCTCGCCCAGCTTCAGCGAGTAAATGACTGCGGCGAACATGGTTGCGAATTCAATCGGCTTTTTCAACGCGAGGAGGTCTCGCCTCGCCAAAGGCAAATGGTGCCGCAGCACATGCCGTGCCAGTTGGGTAGCCTTGAGGACCTCGTTTTTGTCTACGGGCCGATTGAAGAGCGCCTCAGCAACGATCCTGTAGCTATCCACTGAGTTTTCAGCGTCAATGGCGTCGATGCGTTGCGGGGGGGCCTCCATAATTTCGAACACGCAGGGCTGCGGAAGCTCTGGTCGCTGGGCGGGCATTCCCTTCAAGATGGTTCTGAACTCAGCGTAGTGCCTCAGCTCCAGCGTCCTGGCATGGACATAGAGGGCCTCATCGAATGGCTTGACGCTCCGATCTGCCAATTCCCGCAATTCGTCCAGGTGCTTTTTGTAGTATTGCGTCGCGGCCCGCAGGCGGTCTTTCACCACAGCGTCGCTGCGATCCTGCTGACCCTCAGTCCGCGACAAGACCTCTCGTTTAATAGCGTCAATGAACCGTTCCAGGGCAGGCATCAGGAACGGCAAGCAGCTGTCGATCCGCTCGCGTATCTCAGCCGGGAGCTGCAAAGAGAGATAGGTTGCCACGTCGGCGAACTGTGCGCGTTTCTCATTTTGGGTGCCCGAAGGATAGGGGTTGGTGAGTTCCAGCGAGGGCTTCGTTTCGGGGCCGGGTGGCTTGAGCATTCCGACGATGCCAGGGCCGCGCATCTTTTTGAGGTATGAGAAGAGCCAGACAGTTCGGGTAAATCTCATCGGATCGGCGGCTCGATGCTCTGCCACAGAGGTGCCGGTGAGTTTGGCCAGGTCATTGGCGGTCTGCTTTACGAACTTTTCGTCGACGGTTCCCTCAGAGAATTTGCAGGTATGCACCACCGCGTTGGCGACGGCCTGGTAGGTACATTGGTCGCGCTCCAGGCCCTGATCGCTGCCGGGGTGAAACGCTGTCGGAAAGATCACCGAGCGCTGCTCCGACGTCAAGGGGCCGAGCACGACCGCCTCAAGCAGAGTTTGGCGTTCTTTGCCCTCGCCTCCCAGGATGGTTCCGAAGCGATCCATGCTGAACTTTGAATTCCACACGAAGGCTTCGGAGAAGACATTAAATCCCACAAGTTTCCCGGCCATTTCCAAGAAGATGGAAGGCACCGACTTGGGACGGGTTTGGTTAGCGTCCGTCTGAGGCACTTCGGGCGTTTGGATTTCAGTGGCGGCCATGGGAGGAACTTGAAGACGTGAAGCTGGTAGAACCGGGGATTTCGCAGGTGCGCGGTTGTGCTGCGCCCGAATGGGCTTCCTGCCCCTGCGCTTGGGTCTCGCGGTAGGGGACAAGCGTGTAGTTGGTCACAACTTTGAGCCAAAGCTGGTTGACCGCCTCCGTGGCGGCGCTAGTCATAAGTTCCCTCTGATGCTTGTCCCAGCCACCGGCGAGGCTGGTAAGGCGGAGTTGTGCGGCCGTGCCGTGGAGGGGAATGCCGTTTTCGGAAAATGCTTTGGCTGACGAAGGCTTGGATGGTTTTTTCATGGACTTTTCTCTTCGGCTGGGCGAGGCCGGTAATGATTGGGAGCGGCTGCACCGGGCCGCAGCTCAACTATCGCGTGGTTCAGCTTCAAGTGGGAGCCTAAAAAATTTCGCATGCCTTTGTGATCGACGCTGACGCAAGCTGTCCATCAAAGTCGAAAATTCCGCTCTTAGCCAGTTTCAACCGCGCTCGCAAGGAGGCCGCACAGCAGCCGTTCGTCGAAGTCCGCTTATGGCCCAAACCTGCATCGACCCATTGCGGACACTGCGCTAATCGAACTTGGTGCCAAATAGCCGACATAACATAACGCCTGTTGAACTTGCCAAGAATGCTCTGGAGCGCAGTAAAAGCCGTCCGTCGTCATTAATGGCAGAAACACACTACTCGAATAGAAACCAAGCTTGGCGGTCTGGGTAGAGAAGCGATGCAACCAAAGCCAGAGATGCCACTAGAGGGTTCGGCGGCACGGTCTTCGCTGGTGGCCAGCTAGCGCTGAACTCTGCAATCCTAAAGACATCAATGCCAATCGTCCAAATCAAATTCTCACCACCCTCCATGACCGACGCGCCATAGTTCATGTAGTTCGTAGGCCGGTAAGCACTGAAAGCTAGTCCATCGATTTTCCAAAGGCTCTCGTCAAAGATGGCTTCAAGTTCGAATTGAGAGGCCGCCTTGAACAGGACGGTGAGCAAGTCGATCGGGCGTGCGACCAAGTCCATCGAGTTAGTGAAGTCGTTTCCACGTCGCGCGAGCAGGTACTCCAGGGCTCTGTCGCGTGGCACATCGTCTCGCGACATTCTTCCTTCGCATTGAATGAGCGAGTTGAACATCAAGCCTACCAGTAGCTCGCCTTCATCTCGCAGCCCCAATCTAGCGCATGCCGACAGCGCGATGCACAAGCCGGAGGCCTGGGCATCACTAAGTGAAATCAAAGATCCGCCGTAGTGCTCCAGGATAAGGCTTACAACCTTAGCAAACTGAGCCACCGCCAGTGTGCGCTGTTCTTCGTCGGTACAAATGAAAGTGGCAACCGCTACCCATCCAAGCATCCTGGTGAGGCGGTGCGGAAGTTCATGGAGCTCACTAAGAACGCCACTTCGATCAGATAAAAGTGCGTACTTGTCAGTTTCTAAATCCTCTATCAAAGCGGACGTGGCATCAATGAGCGCCATGCATGTGTGGTCGAGTAACCGTTGCGCGGTATAAGCGACGCTCGGATGCTCAGTAGACGAGAGCAAAGCAACTGCTAACGTTGCCGAAACTTCAACCCTCCTGAAGGGATCGCGGGCTTGAAGCCCTCTCTGAGAAAACGTCACTGCCAAGCGATCGGCCAGAACGGCGAGTACTTCGGGCACCGTTGACGGCGCGAGCACCGCACGTACGACCGCCGAGAATTTCTTTGGATTCCAAATCCCGCCTGTGGCTGAATAGGCAGCCCAGAGTGCATCGTAGTTCTGTCGAATTACGTCGTTGCTATCCGTCGGCCATGCCTGTAAAGCCTGTCGTAGCGGTGTTGACGGGTCGGTTCCATACCGCGGGTTCTTGCAGAAACCCGATGGACCGACTAGGTTTAAGCCCCAGACGACTGGATTTTGATCGCTTGCTCGAAGGCGCTGCGATACCCGCATCCCAATTTCAACTAGGTCCAACATTCCCTTGTGATCCTGCACGAAGTCACGGCCTTCGATGCAATCCAAAAGTGCTACGGTGCCGAAGCCACCGTTTGGACTTTCGCCGGCTGCTTGGTTTTGTGCCGCTGTCGCCAGAAGCGTTAGGCCTGGCGAGCCGACATTCCCTAACAGTCCAGGCTTCAGCAGCGCCCCCAAGTCTTGGATAAGCCCGCCGCTTTCGCAGGCGTCAATGACGATGTTGCTTTGGAGTGGTGCAGCTTCATTGATACTGCGGAACATGTCGGCCAACGAGAGTGCCGACATCGACAACCCTTTCTGGTTCGAGTCCCTGAGCCACATGTAGAAGGCGCCGGAAGAGACGCTTCCATGGCCGGCGAAGAAGAACGTGAAAGTGTCCGGTGACGGCTCAGTGAACAGAGCTTCCCTAAGGGCCTCACGGACATCGCTGTAGGTTGGAGAGAGCAAGAGGTGAGAACGGTTGGTGTCGTATTCCCCAACCGCGGGACGGATGAGCAAGTCATACATGCGCTGGGCGTCTCTCTCCGCCCCATGCAGCAAGTTGGCGTGATCGTAGGCATCGCAGCCAATGGCGAGCAACACCCTCATTCGGCGACTCCATAGTGGACAAATCGCGCTTTGCGCTGAATTTCGCGCTCTAAAGCTTCTGCTGTCTTTCGGGCGTTGATCGCTTCGATTCGCTGATGAAACTCGGGCGGAGCATCTGCGGCTGACTTCAGCAACGCTTGTATAGTTTCTGGCCCGGCATGGATCGTGGGCGGAGTCACATTGCCAAATTTGTCCGAAGAGAACTCAACTCTCTCCAACATCTGCGCAATCGCTTCGTGGGTCGAACCGACCGCCTTCGCATCTACCACATTGCCGACTGATTCGGCCGCAGCTGATACGGTCGAATACATCATCTGCATGAATTGTCTTTCCATGCTTTCTGTAAGTTGACGGAGGACTTGGTCGATAACGGTGAGATCATGATTGACGAGCTTGTCAAACGAGACTGCTGTCTGAGCAGAGTGCGCTTTCATGTCACCAGGTATCACATCAGGGGCGGCCGGATGGGCCCATTGACCACCATGCTTGAACATATGCGTATTCTCGGGATTCAAATACTTGGAGACAGTCGCCTTTTGCATTTGTGCCAACAACTTCACGAAAGACTGCTGAAACTCTTCTTCACCCATTTCGTCAGAGAAATAGTTGGCGCGCTGCCCTTTAGGTGGTGTACTCATGCATTTTTCTCATTAGGGCGAGACAAGGGGCCTTAGTTCAGCAAAGCGTTTCAATGTCTGCGGTCCTACTGATCTTACTCGTGGGCGCTGAATTCGAAATCTCTTGCCGCGCTTCGGTCATCGCGCACTAAGCGACGGTAATGAACTCGTCGTGTATTCACAGACGGTATGAAGTACCAGCAACGCATGCATACCGAACTTCTTCTTCCAGCCCTAAAGCAGTCGCTCACGAACTACAACTCCTGGCCCGAACCCGGTGCCCTTGATTTTCGCGTGACCGCCTGCTCCCGCCGCAATGCGGGTATCTGCCCCACCCCAAAGCTGCCCTTGAAGTTGCTTGGCAAAGACAAGGATAGAACAAGTCCTTACGCAGCCCCAGCCTCTTTAACTATCAACTTGATAGCTGCTCACGCAAAATGGACGAGGGCTGGAGGCTTGTTTTCCCTATATTTGCCGTGTTTTCCAGCCCCACGGTTCAATAGCCCGGGCACCCGCTCAATTCAATTCGGTTTCCCTAAACCGTACTTCCTGATCTTGTCATGCAGCGTGGTCTTGGCCATGCCCAAGGCTTCGGCGGTGCGCGCCAGGCTGCCGGCGTTTCGGTTCAGCGCTTCGGCAATGAGGGCGCGCTCGAAGGCTTCCACGGTTTCCGCCAGCTGCCGGGGGCCCGCGGGTAGCTCGGTGGCAAAGGGCGGGAAGCCCAGCTCGATGCCGAGCACCCAGCGATCGGCCACGTTGCGCAGTTCCCGCACATTGCCGGGCCAGTCGTACGTCATCAGGCGGTCCTGGCGGGGCGGCTCGGCGGCGGGCACCGGCCGCTGATGGCGGGCGGCAGCTTGCAGCAGGAAATGCTCGAACATCAGGGGAATGTCTTCGCGCCGCTCACGCAAGGGCGGCAGCTGCAAAGTGACGACATTGAGCCGGTAGTACAGGTCGGCCCGAAAGCGCCCCTGGTCCGACAGCGCCTTCAGGTCCACCTTGGTGGCGGCGATCACCCGGCAGTTCACCGGGATCGGGGTGTTGGACCCGAGCCGTTCCAGGCTGCGCTCCTGCAGCACCCGCAGCAGCTTGATCTGCATGCTCATAGGCATCGACTCGATTTCATCCAGCAGCAAGGTGCCCCCGCTGGCGTATTCGATCTTGCCGATGCGGCGCTTGCCGGCGCCGGTGTACGCCCCGGCCTCGTGGCCAAATATTTCGCTCTCGAACAGGGTCTCCGGCAGACCACCGCAGTTGATGGCGACGAAGTGGCCGGCGCGGCTGGGACCGGCTTCGTGCAGGCAGCGGGCCACCAGTTCCTTGCCGGTGCCGGTTTCGCCCTGGATCAGGATGTCGGCCGCGCTGTTACCCAGGTCGGCCACCAGTTGCCGGACGCGGGCCATGGCGGGCGAGCGGCCGAGCAGCTTGGCTTCCAGTTGATCCCGGTTGTTCAATTGGGCGCGCAGTTGGCGCACTTCCAGGGTCAGGCGGCGTTTGTCCAGGGCGCGGCGCACCACTTCGACCAGGTAGTCCGGGGAAAAGGGCTTTTCGATGAAGTCGTGGGCGCCGTCCTTCATGGCCTGGACCGCCAGCGACACGTCGCCGTGGCCGGTGATCAGCACCACCGGCAGGTCCGGGTCGATGGCCCGCAACGCCTTCAGCAGGGCCATGCCGTCCATGCCCGGCAGCCGGATGTCGCTCACGACCACGCCCGCAAAATCGCGCGTGACGCGGCGCAGGGCTTTTTCGGCATTGTCCAGGCCGCTGACCGGGATGTCTTCGAGCTGCAGCGCCTGTTCGCAGCCCAGGCGCACATCCGGGTCGTCTTCGACCACCAGCACGTGGAGGGTTTCTGTCATGGGGTGGGTTCTCCAGGGGCCGCCGGGATGTCCAGTGTGAAGATGGCGCCGCCTTCGGGGTGATTGTCGCCAGTCAGGCTGCCGCCAAAATCGACAATGATCCCGGCCGAGATGGTCAGGCCCAGCCCCAGGCCGCTGCCCGCCTCCTTGGTGGTGAAAAATGCTTCAAACAGGTGGGTGCGTGCTTGGTCGGACAAGCCCGGCCCGCGGTCGCGCACCTGGATCAGGATGCGATCGCCCTGGCGCAGGGCGGTGATGTCGAGCGCAGGCGCCGGCAGGCCTTCCATGGCGTCCAGGGCGTTGCCGGCCAAGTTCACCAGCACCTGCTCCAGCCGGTTGGCATCGCACCAGGCTTGCAGTTCCTCGTCCGACAGGTCGATGCAGGCCACGACGCCCGCGCCCCGCAAGCGCTGCTCCAGCAGGAACAGGGCGTTATCCACCGCGCGGCGCACCGGCACCGCCTGGGGCCGGCCCGTGGATTTGCGGGCGAAGGACTTCAACTGGCCTGTGAGGCGGCCCATGCGGTCCACCAGGTCGGCGATGCGGTCCAGGTTGCTGCCGGCGGTCTGCTGGTCGCCGCGGGCGAGGAACTTGCGGGCATTGCCGGAGAGGGTGCGCAGCGCAGCCAGCGGCTGGTTCAGCTCGTGGGCGATGCCGGAAGAGAGCTGGCCGATGACGGCGAGCTTGCCGGCCTGGACCAGCCCGTCCTGCGCGTCACGCAGGGTGCGCTCGGCGCGGGTGCGTTCCGCCACCTCTACTTGCAGGCGGGTGTTGGCGGCGGAGAGGTCGGCGGTGCGTTCCACCACCTTGCGTTCGAGTTCGTCGTGGGCTTGCTGGAGCGCCTCTCGGGCCAACAGCCGGTCTTTCAGATGGCGTCGCCGCTCGTTGAGCATCAGCGCCAGAATGCACAAAAAGGCCGCGCCCACGCCGGCGACGGCAGCCCGGTTGGCGGCGATGCCGCGCACCTGTTCCTGCAGCGAGAAGACGGTGATGCTCCAGGGGGTGCCGGGCAAAGGCTGGGTCTGCGCCAGAAACTTGCCGGCGATGGGGAACATGGAGACCATCTCCGGCCCCACCTTGGGCAGGTACACCAGACGGGCGCCATGCTCCAGCTCGGCCAGTTCCACCACGCCCAGGGGGTTGAGGGCGCGGCGGTTGTATTGCTGGGTGCGGTCAAAGGCGCTGCGGGTGGCCGCGTCCAGGGGCCGCAGGGTGGTGAACTTCCAGTCCGGCACCGAGGCCAGGATGGCGACGCCGTTCTCGTCGGCCACCAGCACCGGTGCTTCGGCCGTGGCCCAGGATTTTTCCAGTTGCTGCAGGCCCACCTTGACCACGGCCACGCCCACGGTGCCCTGGCTGTTGGTCAAGGACGAGGCCAGGTAGTAGCCGGGCTCGCCCCGGGTGGTGCCGATGCCAAAGATGCGTCCGCTGCCGGTCTCCATGGCTTGGCGGAAATAGGGGCGAAACGAAAGGTCTTCGCCGAGAAAGCTGTCGGGCCGGCGCCAGTTGCTGGTGGCCAGGACTGTGCCCTTGTTGTCCAGCACGTAGATCGAGAGGGTGCCGGCCCGCTCGTTGAGCTGTTCGAGGTACTGGTTGACCTGCTCGGCCTGGGCCGGACGGGGGGCGGCCAGCAGTTGCAGCACATCCCGCTCCAGCCCCAGGGTGGTGGAAAAGTA
Organism: Pseudomonadota bacterium; assembly: GCA_040385425.1. GTDB lineage: Bacteria > Pseudomonadota > Gammaproteobacteria > Burkholderiales > Burkholderiaceae_C > Rhodoferax. Next base: position 20,714 of record JAZKHK010000065.1, read on the forward strand.
GGCGTATTTGTCGATTTCCCGCTCCAGGCTGGTGGCGTACAGGTCCAGCCGGTGGCGCCCGGTGACCTGCAGCTCCGCCATGCCTGTGGTCAGGCTGAAGCGGTAGGCCAGCAGGCTGGCGCTGGCGATCAGGACCACAAAGCCCAGGAACAGGGCCAGCAGGCGGAGCAGTTTTTTGCGGGGGGGCATGTCAGGACTCAGGGCATTCGGTTTTCCGAATTGTGCCGGACCCGGCCCCCTTGCGCCCCCAACGCTGCTCCGCAGGGCACTCAGGTCGCCGCCTCGGCCAGCTCGGGCGGCAAAGGCAAGACCTCGTCGGATTCAGCCAATTCCTCGCTGACCGGCTCAATAGCGTTTTCCCACTTGGCGACCACGGCAGTGGCGACGGCATTGCCCAGGATGTTGGTCACGGTGCGTCCCATGTCCAGGAAGTGGTCCACGCCCAGGACCAGCAGGAGGCCGGCTTCGGGCAGGCCGAACATCGGCAGCACGGCCGCCACCACCACCAGCGATGCGCGGGGCACGCCCGCAATGCCTTTGGACGAGACCATCAGCACCAGCAACATGGTGATCTGCTGGCCCACGGTCATCGGAATGTTGTAGGCCTGGGAGATGAACAGCGCGGCAAAGGCGGTGTACATCATCGAGCCGTCCAGGTTGAAGGAGTAGCCCAGGGGCAGGACAAAGCCGATGACCCGGTCTTTGATACCGAACTTTTCCAGCTGCTCCATCAGCTTGGGGTAGGCCGACTCGCTGGTGGCGGTGGAAAAACCGATCAGCATCGGGCCACGAACCAGCTTGATGAGCCGGAACACGTCCTTGCCCAGCACGCAATAGCCCGCGCCGATGACGACCAGCCACAGGGTCGCCAGGGCTAGGAAAAAGCTGCCCATGTAGCGGCCGTACACCAACAAAATGCCCAGGCCCTGGGTGGTAATGACGGCTGCCACGGCGGCAAAGACGCCCACGGGAGCGAAGCGCATCACGTAATCGGTGACCTGCAGCATCACATGGACCACCTCCTCGGTGGTCTTGAGCAGGCTTTTGGCTTGGCGGTCTTGCAACTTGCCCAGCGCCACGCCGAAAAACAGCGCGAAGACGAGAATTTGCAAAATCTCGTTGTTGGCCATCGACTCAAAAATGCTCTTGGGGAAGACGTGGGTGATGAAGTCCTTCAGGTTCAAGGCCCCCGTCTTCAGATTGGTGGCCGTGCCCACCTCCGGCAGGGGCACGCCGACGGAATCGCCCGGACGCAGCAGATTGGCCATGGTCAGGCCGATCAGCAACGAACACAAAGACGCGCCGATGAACCAGGCCATGGCCTTGGCGCCGATGCGGCCCACGGCCTTGGCGTCGCCCATGCCCGCCAGACCAGCCACCAGCGTGCCGAACACCAGGGGGGCGATGATCATCTTGATCATGCGCAGGAAGATGTCGGTGAAGATGGAGAAGTAGCCGGAAATCTCCTTGGCGGTGGCGGCATCCGGCGCCAAGGTGTTGCAGAGGTAGCCGACCACGATGCCGGCCAGCATGGCCGCAACGATCCAGGTCGTTAGCTTGTTCATTTTCATTGAAGGTCTCCGTTACCGCTCAGGGGCGGTGTTTTAGATTAAAAAGCCATAGGCGCACCTGATGAGCACGATCTGCGCCATCAGAGGCCCTGCCGACTTCCGGGGTCCAGGGCGTTGATTCATAAGGATTTTTTTGTTTTCCGCGCAGCCAGTGCGACGGATTTCCGTACCTGGCGGCTTGGTGGCGTTCGGCTATCCGAACGGCGAACCATACGAAACGCATACAATTCATATACGTTTCATATAAAGGCTACTGATGGGTATTGTCAAAATTTCAGACCTGATGCACGAGAACCTGCGGGTGGCGGGCAATGCCCTCAGCAGGTCGATCAATGCGCAGGCCGAGCACTGGATGCGCGTCGGCATGCTGACCGAGATGCACCCCGAGTTGGACCACCGGGAAATCTGCCAACTGCTGATACGGGCTGAACTCGCAGGGGGTCTGGACATCGTCGCAACGGTCACAGCCCAAGCTGGCAAGCCCGGCGCATCCCCGACCGGGAAGCACTGATGGCCCACGACGTTCCCATCAGATCAGCCGAGGAACTCGAGATGGCGCGGCGGGCCGGCCGGCTTGCCGCAGAGGTTCTCAGCATGATCGAGCCCTACGTCGTGCCGGGGGTGAGCACGGAAACGCTCGACCGCATCTGCCACGACCACATCGTGAATGTCCAGGGCGCCATTCCCGCCAACGTGGGGTATCAGGGCTACCCGAAGACCATCCTCACCTCCGTCAACCAGGTGGTTTGCCACGGCATTCCCTCACCCGACAAAATCCTGAAGAAGGGCGACATCGTCAACATCGATGTCGCCGTCATCAAGGATGGCTGGTTCGGCGACACCAGCCGCATGTACTTCGTCGGCGCCCCCAGTGCGTTGGCTCGGCGCCTGGTGGAGACGACGTACGAAGCCCTGCTGGCCGGCATCCGGCAGGTCAAGCCTGGCGCGACGCTGGGCGATATCGGCCATGCTATCCAGTCGGTCGCTCAAGCGGCGCATTTCAGCGTGGTGCGCGAATACTGCGGGCACGGCATTGGCCAGATCTACCACGATGAACCGAACGTGTTGCACTATGGGCGGCGCGGCGACGGGCTCACGCTGGAGGCGGGGATGGTTTTCACCATCGAGCCGATGCTCAACGCAGGCAAGCGCGAAACCAGGCAACTGCCCGACGGCTGGACCGTCGTGACCAAGGACCGGTCCCTGTCCGCCCAGTGGGAACACATGGTGGCGGTGACGCCTTCAGGCTACGAGGTGTTGACGCCTTGGCCAGAAGGCACAGGGGCTTACGCGCCGGTTTGACACGCAACCTGGGCGCGACTGGCGACAGTTTTGAAACTTACTCCTGCCTCACTATATCGACCGAAATCTCAACCGCCGGAATCGTTCCTCTGTTCTCAAGCCAGTGCGTGGTGTTCCTATCCTCGGGCCAGCCCACGCCCGGTCCATAGTCCGTAGCGATGTCATTTCGATGGTCGGTGATCGTTCCTTGCAGGATGTAGACGGTGCCTGGTCTGTCTTTATGGTTGTGAACCGGGCCGAAGACGCCCCCAGGTTCGATGGTCACCAGACGCATTCGAAGTTGGCGCCCTGCCATGCCCTCGATCTCAGGGCCAAGGTCAACCGTTGCAAGCAACTTCACCGTGACACCTTTTGTCTCAAGTGCGACCTGTTCCTTGCTCATCGTGCTCTCCTCACAGTAGTTCCAGGGTCTAACGCGGCGCCGAAATCTTCTGCGTCATACACCTGCCGGATCTCAATCTCCGAGTCTTCAGGCATCGGATTGGGACAACGCTTGACCCACTCGATGGCCTCCTCCCGGGATTTCACCTGCCAGAGCCAGAAACCCGCCACCAGCTCGTTGGTCTGGGGAAACGGGCCGTCCACAACCGTGCGCTGGGCTCCCGAAAATTTCACCCGCGCGCCCTTCGACGAGGGGTGGAGTCCCTCCGCCGCCAGAAGGATGCCCGCACGCGCGAGCTCCTCGTTGTAATGACCCATCTGTGTCATGAGCTCTTCGCTGGGCATCACGCCCGCTTCAGAGCCTTTGGTCGCCTTCACCAGGATCAGGAACTTCATGGCCGTCTCTCCTTGTTGCGTGGGAATCATGGGCAACCCTGCCCAAGGCCAACACCGCAATTGACTCATGATCTTCATGACGATCAAACGCAGAAATCATCGGCAAGCGCAGCGCGACTGGTGCACTGCAGGGTTAAGCGCTTAAGAACTTACAACCCGCATTGAAGCGGGCGAATGACAAAACGCAAGGAGAAGCGATTGATCGTTTGCGTAGCAGACAGGTGATGCCCACTGGCAAATACGCCTTTACCCCCCAACACCGAATCTGTGTTGAGACGCCAGGCTGACTGGCCGTCAGTAATCCTTGACGGTAACAATCTTGTCGTTTTTGCGGGGCTTTCCGGCACGACCGGCCTTTGACCATTCGTAGACCTGGCCGTCCGGTGTTTTCCCATCCACGACGGCATCCACGCCAGGTTTTCCAACCTGGTTTGGATCCTCGGCGACCATGGTCACAAACGAATAGCCAGCGTTGCGTTTCTCTTTGATAACTTGTAGCGCATTCGTGAGCAGCTCCTCGTTTTGAGAGCAAGCTTCGTGATTGGCGGCGGTCCAGTAAATTTTGAACATGGTTCATCATAAAGCCACGTCATGCACGCCTCAGTAAGAGGCGAATCCAAAATTGGCAGCAGATACCGGTCATTCGTGACCGACAGCAACTGGCAGTGCGCAAAAGCGCAGAAAATAGCGCTTTAGACACAGAGGTCCTTGTGAATCAATCCCTTGCCCATGCCGAACTCATCGCCACTTTCCGGAGGGCGGAGGAAGATGCTGCTCACAAATTCGGATTGATCAAAGCGGTAGGAAAAAAGGGACCCAAGGCCATTCAGGCGGCCATTGATACCGCTGCAAAGGCAGCCAAGCGCAGGGATTCGTATGCAAAAAAGCTGGATGTCCTGGGGGTGAGCCTCGAGGATTGAGCAGGGCTCAACGCTGCACGCCCCAGCGCCGCACCGTGAACCGCTCCAGCGTGTGAAAGCCCAGATTCTCTACCAGCAGGCCAATCAGAATGACCAGCGTCAGCCCGGCAAAAACCTTGTCGGTGTAAAGCTCGTTACGGCTCTGGAAGATGTACCAGCCCAACCCACCCTTGCCGGAAGAAGCGCCGAATACCAACTCGGCGGCAATCAGCGTGCGCCAGGCAAAGGCCCAGCCGATTTTCAGGCCTGACAGGATGGAGGGCAGCGCCGCTGGCACCAAAATCTGCAACACATAGCGGATGCCGGAAAGGCCATAGTTGCGACCAGCCATGCGCAGCGTTTCGGGCACTGACTGAAAGCCCGCATAGGTGTTGAGCGACAGCGGCCACAGCACCGAATGAATGAGCACAAACACCAGACTCCCCTGCCCCAGCCCGAACCACAGAAGCGCCAACGGCAATAACGCAATGGCGGGTAGCGGGTTGAACATGGCAGTTAACGTTGACAACAGGTCACGACCGAATTGCGTGGACACCGCCAGCGTCGTCAAAACGAAGGCACCCGCGATGCCAACGATATAGCCTTTGAGTAGCACCGCCAGCGAGATGCCCGCCTTCTCCAGCAGCTCGCCCGTGGCCACGCCTTCAACCAGCGCCTTGGCCGTCTGCACGAAGGTGGGCAGCAGCAGGTCATTGTCCTGCCAGCGTGCCAGCAGCTCCCACAGTACCGCCAGCACGGCCAGGATGACAAACTTGCGCACCCAGGCTTGTTGCCAGATTCGGGCGGCCAATGGCAAGGGCTGCACGGGGGCAACACCACCCAGCGGCTCCAGTGTGTACTCATTTTCGGCGCGCACAGGCGGCATCAGGGCCACGACGGCCCCCGGTATGGACGTGAGGTTCGTGCTCATATGGCAATCTGAAAACGCAGGGCGCTGGGCCCTATCGTGTGGGCTGCGGCATCGGCCTCGACCGAGCCCGGTACGGGTGGCGCGGGTGTGCCGGGCTCGCCAGCATCCGTTTCGTCAAACAGCAGACCGTGTATGCGTCGTGCTGCGGCCTGAAAGGCTTTGCTGCCCAGGCTATGCAGGTCGAACTCATGGCTATTGATCTCCGCGCGCAGCCGGCCCGGATGCGGCGAAAGGATGGCGATGCGGTTGCCCACCACCAGGGCTTCTTCGATGGAATGCGTGACAAAGATCAGTGTGAAGCGGAACTCGTCCCACAGGCCCAATAGCTCTTCCTGCATGCGCCGGCGGGTGAGTGCATCGAGTGCGGCAAAGGGTTCATCCATGAGCAACACCTGCGGCTGCATGGCCAACGCACGGGCGATGGCTACGCGCTGCTTCATGCCGCCCGACAACTGGTGCGGGTGCGCATCAGCAAATGATGCCAGCCCGACCTTGTCTAGGTACAGGTCCGCGCGTTCACGGGCCTCGGCGCGGCCACAGGTGCGTGATGCCAGCAAGGGGAACATCACGTTTTCCCGCACGGTCTTCCAGGGCGGAAGCTGATCGAATTCCTGGAACACCACGACACGATCCGGCCCCGGCTGTGTCACAGCATGGCCATTGAGACGGATCTCACCCCCGCTCGGGGCGATAAACCCCGCCACCGCCTTGAGCAGGGTGGATTTGCCACAGCCGGAAGCGCCCAGCAAAATGAAGCGGTCGCCGTCATGGACATCGAAAGACACGCGGTGCGTGGCGCGCACGACACGCTCAGGCGTGCGGTAATCGATGCTCACATCATCTACCTGCAGCAGGGGTGCACCCACCGCCGAAACATTCTCCAGTGCGGGCACCTGTTCGGACGGAAGGCCCACCAAGCCTTTTTGACGCGAGCGACGAGTCCAGTGAATCCAGGACATGGTTGCCTCAGTTGCCGCTGGCAGTGCGGGCGTCGTCGAAGAAGTAATCCTTGACCGAGGTAGGCTGGTTCTTGAGGGCACCGACGCGATACAGGAACTGGCCCAATCCCAGTGTGTTTTCGGGACGGATCTTGAACTGAACTTCAGGGTTCTTGATGATGTTCAGGAGCAGGTTGCGGTCGGTTTTACCACCGGCGGTTTTCAGATAGATATCTGCCGCTTTCTCGGGATTGGCGGTGATGAAGGTGGCCGCTTCGTCAAGCGCATCGATGAATGCCTTGTAGGTCTTGGGACTCTCAGTACGGAATTTTTCGGTCGCATAGAGCACGGTGGCTGATGCCGGGCCACCGAGCGCGTCGTAGGACTTGAGCACGATGTGGGCATTGGGGTTACCCGCCAACTCTTGATCCTGAAACGGCGGGTTGCCGAAGTGAGCGTTGATCTCGGTGCCGCCCTTGATGATGGCGGCCGTCGCGTCGGGATGCGGCAAAGCCACTTGCAGCTTGTCGAGTCGGTTGTATTCTTTCTCGCCCCACAGCTTGGCCGACGCCAGTTGCAATATGCGCGACTGCACCGAAACGCCGACCGCAGGCAGTGCGATGCGGTCTTTGTCGGTGAAGTCGGCAATGCTTTTAACGTTCTTGTTGTTGCTCACCAGGTAGTAGGGAAAGTTGCCCAGCGACGCGATGCCTTTCACGTTTTGCTTGCCTTTGGTGCGATCCCATATCGTGAACAGTGGCCCGACACCCGCACCGGCAACATCGATGTTGTCCGACAGCAGTGCATCGTTCACAGCCGAGCCGCCGGAGAGCTGGATGAAATTGACCTTGATATCGACACCGGCGGACTTGCCGTGCTTCTCAATCAACTTTTGCTCCTGCGCCACGTTGACCAGCAGGTAGACGATGCCGAACTGCTCCGCGATGCGCAATTGACCCTCCGCGGCGTGAGCCGGGGCCGACAGGCCCAGTCCGGCTGCGAACAAGCCAGTTGCGGCAAGCCATGCGGCGGTCTGGCGTGCGAGGTGGCGTCGGAAAAACAGGGGGCGGGTGGGATATGACATTCAATGGTTCCCCGGCTTGTTTCCTGATACCGCTGAAACACGCTCACCCCAGCGTTCAAACGGGTAATAGTCCCACACGGCCTGGTGCAGCGTGGCCCAGTTGTCCCAGAACAGCAAGGTGTTGGGGGTCCACTTGACGCGCAACTGGAACGCCAAATGGCTTTCAATGTGCTGGTACAACAGCTCCAGCAGGGCATCGCTCTCGGTACGCGTCAATTGCACGATGTGCGAGGTGACTGCCCTGTTCACAAAGAGATGTTTGCGGCCCGTCACCGGATGGCGGACAACCACCGGATGCTCGGAAGACGCGAAAGTCTGCCCAGGGTCGGGCTCGGCGCCATAACCGTTCGTCCACCCCTCTTGTCCTGAATGCACTGCTGTCAATCCGTTCAACAGCGTCTTGATCGGATCGGACAGGGATTCATACGCCAGATACAGATTGGCAAAGGCTGTATCGCCGCCGCCACTTTCAGGCAAACGTGTTACGCGCAACAAAGACGTGGAGATCGGGCTGGCGTCGCAGGAAACATCGTGGTGCCAGGCCTCACCCGCAGTAAAGCGGCTGGATTTGGAGGTTTTCCAGGCCAGGATTTCCGGATCGCCACCGGGCGTGTGCTTGTCTGCCCGCACATGACGGTGCAGGGTGCCGAAATGGCGACCAAAGCGCTTGTGGTCTTCGCTAGTTATGTCTTGATCGCGAAATACAAGCACCAGATACTCGGCACTGGCACGCTTGATTTCCTCCAGTTGCGCTGGCGTGACATCTTCACGCAGATTGAGGCCTTCCACCTCGGCACCCAGCGTCGGCGAGAGGGGCGTGACCTTGATGGTTTGGTAGCTGGATCGCTCGCGTGTAGTCCACTGCTCGACAGCCAGTTTATCGTTGTAGTCACGGTAGAAGCTCATGGGGTTTTCTCTTGGGCTGAATAAGGTTGAAACATCTATTCCCCAGCGATGGGGGTGAACGCTACAAGCCGCGATACGACGGCTTGTAGCGATGAATGAGCATAGGATTCATCCACCTGGCAGACAACGACGGAATTTGCATAAGCAAAATTGTTTTGTAGCCGAAGCACTTCTTTTTTGAAAAACAGCCTAATGCGTGAGCCGCCACGACGCTCCCGAGGTTTTTATCGAGATTCAAGAAGGAAAACCCTTGTCATTCCTCTAACCTGACACGCGGAGCCAGCTTCATAATATCGAGATAACAGCCTCAAGAGCTTCGCAGGAGACAACGTGCCCCCCCATTTCAAATACCCCCCGGACAGCGACTTGCGTCGCCTGTTGCGCTTTGAGCCCGACAGCGGTGCCATCTGGCTGGGCGACCGGCGCATGGTGCTGATGCACACCATGGCGCTGGCCGCGCTGCGCCAGGACCTGATGAGTTCGGTCGGCCCCGAGCACGCCCGGCGCATCCTGACGCGCATGGGCTACGCCTCGGGCCTGTCGGACGCCGAGTACGCCAAGAAGATGCGCCCCGGCCAGCCCCTGAATGAGAGTTTTCTGGTCGGCCCGCAGTTGCACATGCTCGAAGGCGGCGCGCGCGTGACACCGGTCAAGCTCACCATCGATGCGCCGGCGGGCCAGTTCTATGGCGAGTTCCGCTGGGACCATTCCTGGGAGGCCCACGCGCACCGGCAAAAGTTCGGCCTGGTGGACGAACCGGCCTGCTGGACGCTGCTGGGTTACGCCAGCGGCTACACCAGCGCGTTCATGGGGCGGCTGATCCTGTTCAAGGAGACCTTGTGCGCCGCCTGCGGCGCGGACCACTGCCTGATCGTCGGGCGCCCGATCGAGGAATGGCCCGACGGCGAAGCCCATCGCGTTTACTTCACCGACGACTCGCTGATGGAAAAGATGGAGGCGCTGCAGTCGCAGGTGGAAGCCTTGAAGTCGTCGCTGGAGCCGGTCAGCCAGGGCGGCAAGCTGATCGGTGTCTCCAGCGCTTTTCGCAAGGCCTATGTGCTGATGCAAAAGGTGGCGCCGACCCAGGCCACGGTGTTGTTGACGGGTGAGACCGGCGTCGGCAAAGAGCGCTTTGCGCGCACTTTGCACGAGCTGTCGAACCGGGCCGACGCCCCTTTCGTGGCGGTGAACTGCGCCGCCCTGCCCTCCGAGCTGATCGAATCCGAGCTGTTCGGCGTCGAAAAAGGCGCTTACACCGGCGCCCATGCTTCCCGTGCGGGCCGCTTTGAGCGCGCCGACGGCGGCACACTGCTGCTGGACGAGGTAGGCGAGTTGCCGCTGGCCGCCCAGGCCAAGCTGCTGCGCGTGCTGCAGGAGGGCGAGATCGAGCGCGTGGGCGGCGAGAGCACCAAGAAGGTCAATGTGCGGCTGGTGGCCGCCACCAATGTGGACCTGGAGCAGGCGGTGCGGGCCGGGCGCTTCCGGCGCGACCTGATGTACCGGCTCAATGTCTATCCGATCTGCATTCCGGCGCTGCGCGAGCGCCAGGCCGACATCGAACTACTGGCGCAAAGCATGCTGGCGCGTTTTTGCGCGCTGCACAACAAGCGCATCACCGGCTTTGAAGAGCGCGCCCTGCAGGCGCTGCATCTGCATGACTGGCCGGGCAATGTGCGCGAGCTGGAGAACCTGGTCGAACGCGGCGTGATCCTGGCCAGCCAGGGCGGCATGGTCGAAGTGGAACACCTGTTCCCGAACCAGCCCGAGGCGGCGCAGACCAGCCTGGACGCGCGCGGCCAATTGGCGCAGTTGCCCAGTGCGCAGGACGACGACCTGAGTGCGCGCATTCTGGACAGCGGCAGTTCGCTGGAAGACATTGAAGCGCGGGTGCTCGACCACGCGGTGGCGCGCGCCCGCGGCAACCTGTCCGAAGCGGCGCGCCTGCTGGGCCTGACGCGCCCGCAACTGGCCTACCGGCAAAAGCGCCGCAACACCATGGACGCCGAAGCGCCCGCCTCCGAAACCCCTCACTCACCCGAGCTACCGTGATGTCCACCCCTCAACACCGCCCCCGCGCCGACGCCGACACTGACAACGCCCGCCCGCGCACCCTGGTCGAGCGCGCTTACCTGGCCCTGCGCCATGACGTGGTCTGCGGCAAGCTCGCCCCCGGCGAACGGCTGCGCGTGGAACACCTGAAAGACCAGTACGACGTGGGCGCCGGCACCCTGCGCGAAGCCTTGTCGCTGCTGGTGTCCGACGCGCTGGTCACGGCCGAAGGCCAGCGCGGCTTCTGGGTCGCACCGATCTCGCTGGCCGACCTGGAAGATGTGACCAACACCCGCGTCATGCTGGAGACCGAGGCCTTGCGCCAATCGATCCGCCACGGCGATGCCCAGTGGGAAGCGGCGTTGGTGGCCAGCTACCAGCGGCTGACACAAACCGAAAACGATCTGGCAGAGTCCGGCTCCGACCTCTGGGAACGCCGCAACAAGGCTTTCCACGAAGCGCTGATTGCCGGCTTTGACTCCACCTGGAGCAAGTACCTGCTGTCTATCCTGTACCGCCATGCCGAGCGCTACCGCAACATCAACTGGCGGCTCACCGCCGCCCACGCCAGCGGGCGCGACGTGCACCGCGAGCATGAAGACATCTTTCGCGCCGCCATCGACCGCCAGGAGGCGCGCGCCGCCCTGGCGCTGGAAGCCCATGTGCGGCTGACCCTGGACATCGTCAAACGACAGGCGCAGCTTGGATAAGAGCAACGCCCTCACGACCTTGCCGGTCGTCACCCTGCGGCCTCGCTGGCAGCGCTGGCTCTGGCTGGTTGGTGGATTCGTCTGCCTGATCACAGGCGTCGTGGGCATTGTGTTGCCGCTGTTGCCGACCACGCCTTTTGTGCTGCTGGCGGCTTTTTGTTTCTCGCGTGGCAGCGCCCGCTGGGAGCAATGGATGTTGCTGCATCCGCATCTGGGACCGATGGTGCATGACTGGCGCGCCAACCGCGCCGTGCCCTTGCGGGCCAAACAGCTGGCCACGGTCATGATGAGCATCAGCTCACTCGCCTCCGCGTGGTTTCTGCCCGGGCACGTGGGCTGGATACCAGGCGCCTGTTGCGCCGCCGTGGCCGTGTGGCTGTGGCGTTTGCCGACGCGGAACATCCCCTAAGTCGCCTGTGGATCATGGATAAGCAATGATCCAGGTTACTCCTGTTTTGATAGCTACTAAGGCATATAGGACAGGGGCTAGAGGCCGATTTGACCCCTATTTCAGCGAAAAAACCGGGTTTATCACCTGGCCGTTGAATCTGCAGTACCCCACAAGCCGCAACCGCGCAAAATCAGCGCCACCACATGCTCGGTGGCGCGGGCGTGGTCGGGCGCTGTCAACTCGGGGCGGCCCAGCACGGCGCAGACCTGCACATCAAAGTCGGCATAGGTCTGGGTCGCGGCCCAAATGGTGAAGAACAGGTGGATCGGGTCCACCGGCGCCAGGCGTCCGGCGCTGATCCAGCCGTCGATGACGGCGGCTTTGGCCAGCACCATGTCGCGCAACTCGGTCGCCAGCAGCGTCTTTAACACCGGCGCACCATGCAGCAGCTCATTGGCAAAGACCTTGGAGGCGTGGGGCCGCTGCGCGGACAAGGCCATCTTGGCGCGGATGTAGCTTTCAATCGCTTCTTTGGGATCGGCGTCGGGCGTGATGCCGTGGGCCGGCAGCAGCCAGTCTTTCAGGGTACGCGCCAGCACGGTGCGGTACAGCTCCTGTTTGCTGCCAAAGTAGTAATGCAGATTGGCCTTGGGCAGGCCCGAGGCCTCGGCAATGGCGGCCATGGTGGCGCCTGCAAAACCGGCTCCGGCGAAGACGCGTTCGGCGGCGGTCAGGATGAGGGCTTCGTTGGTTTGGCGGATTTGGCCTTTGGTTGCATCCTCAGCTTTGGCTGCTTCCTCACTTCCCCCACTCACTCCCCCCCGCCCCTCTCTCGCCCCGCCGGGCGAAAGAGGGGAGCCAACTGCCACATTTGGCCGC
>JAZKHK010000066.1:0-53827 GCA_040385425.1 Pseudomonadota bacterium
GCTTCTGAGTTGGATGAGATTGACAGAAGAATCTTGCGCGAACTGCGGCGGGACGGACGGGTATCGAACACGCAGCTGGCCGAACGCGTGGGGCTGTCCGCGTCGCCGTGCTGGCATCGGGTGCGCCAGATGGAGGAGCAGGGGATCATCGAAGGCTATACGGTGCTGTTAAGCCAGAAGGCGCTTGGCGTGCCCGATACGGTGATGATCGAGGTCACGCTCGATCGCCATGATGACGATACGTTCGAGCGCTTTGGCCAGGCCTTGGCCGACATGCCGGAAGTGCTGGAAGCCTATCTGCTGACGGGGGAATACGATTATCTGATCAAGGTGGCGGTGGCCGGCACCGCGGGCTACGAGGAATTCTTACGGCGCAAGCTGTACAAGCTGCCCGGCTTGCGCCACAGCCGTTCCACCTTTGTGCTGCGCATGCTCAAGCAGGCGCATTCGCCTGAACCTTGAGGCCTCAGGCAGCGCAGCTGCCCGGATCGTGCAGCGCCACCCGGTTGCGCCCGCCCCGTTTGGCGGCATACAGGGCGCGGTCGGCGGCGCCCAGCAGCAAGGCAATGTCGCCCGCGTCGCCCACGGTATGGGTGGCCACTCCGATGCTGATGGTGACATGGTCGGCGTGGTCGGCTTTTTCGTGCGGGATCTTCATGGCGGCAATCTCGCGCCGCATGGCTTCGGCCATCGCCAGGCTGTGCTGGGCGTCCAGGTCCGGCAGGATGGCGGCGAACTCTTCGCCCCCGTAGCGGGCCACCAGGTCCAGCGGCCGCTTGAGCATGGCCGCCAGGGCGCCGGCCACGCGGATCAGGCACTCGTCGCCCTGCTGGTGGCCGTAGTGATCGTTATAAGCCTTGAAGGCGTCGATATCGAGCATGAGCAGGGACAGGGGCGTGCCCGCGCGCTTGGCGCGGCGCAGTTCCTTTTCCATCGCCACGTCGAAGTGGCGGCGGTTGGCAATGCCGGTCAAGCCGTCGGAAAAGGTTTGCGAGCGCAATTCCATGGCCTGGTCGCGCAGCAGGCGCTCGCGCGTGACGGCCACGCTCACATCGCTGATCTGGATCAGGCACATGCGGCCGCCTCCCGCTGCCTGCAGGGGCGTGACCGCCACCGCCTGCTGCATGCGCTCGCCGCCGGCGTCGGCCGGGCTGCTGTAGAGCTCGAACGGCGCCTTGTGCAGGGTTTGCGACAACACGGAAGGAAAGTTGTCGCGCAGGGCCTGGCGCACGGCGCTGTCGATGCGCTTGCCTCTCAGGTCGGGGAACAGGGCGAAAAAGTCGTGGCCCAGCACGGCGGCCGCCGTCAGCGTGGCGTGCCGGTCCATCCAGCTGTTCCACAGCACCACGCGGCATTGCTCATCGAGGCCGATGATGCCGAGGTTGACCGCCGCCAGCACGCTTTCCAGCATGCCCAGCCGCACGGTGTCGCCGCCGCCCATCAGGCTTGCCCCGTGAACTTGGCCAGGTAGATGTCGAGCTGCTCCTGCAGGTCGTGCAGGGCGGTCAGGTCGAGGATGAAGGCGACATAGCCGTGGATCTGGTGGGTTTCGAGGATGAAGTCGATATGCAGCATGAGCACGATGGCGTCCGGCTGCTGCCCGTGTCCGCCCAGGATTTCTTCGCTGGTGCCGACATGGTATTCGGGAAGGGAGCCGGACAGCTCCTGCGACAGGATGTTGGCCAGGGTCCCCACGCAGGAATTGAGGATGATGTTGCCAATTTCGCTCATCGCCTCCTGCTCCATCTCGGTCAACTCCTGGAGCGGAACCGATTCGCCCACCATCAGTCGAACGATGTCGAGGCTTTTATCCTCGGGGAACATGAGCATGGCCTGGGTGGAAAAGGCGCCCCGGTAATGCTGGCTCACGCCGCACACGCGGGCCCGTTCGCGCAGGCCCAGCATGGCCGCCGCGTCCGACCGGCTCAGGAAGGAAATGGAGGGAACCGACATGGTCACCGGCTCGTTGACGATCTCACTCATCGCGCTGGCAGCGTGACCGACGCCGATATTGAAGATTTCAACCAGGGCGTCGTGCTGTAGTTCGGTGAGGTTGAACATGGCTAGTCCGTGGCGAGGGCGCCGATCAAGGCATGGATGCGCGTTTCCGTGATGGGCTTTTCCATGAAGGCGATGCCCAGTTCCGCCGCCCGGTTGCGGGTGGCGTTTTGCACATTGGCAGTCACCAGCGAGATATGCGCCTGCGGGCACAGGGTGCGCAACTGTTCGGCAGCGGCCATGCCGCCAATGCCGGGCATGTTCACGTCGATCAAGATCAGCGAAGGCGCCATGTCCTTGACTTTCTCCAGGGCTTCTTCGCCGCTGGCCGCTTCTTCCACGGTCCAGTCCGGACGGGCACTCAAGATGAATTGGCGCGCCATCATGCGCGAGACCCGGCTGTCATCGACCACCAGAACTATCTTGTTTTCGCTCATCGTGCTTTCCCCGAATATTCTTTTCGCATGTCACATTTTCGCATAGATTCTCCACAGCTTTGGCGAAAAACCCACAGCTTTCCCTGTGGAATGTGACGTTCGTGCGTGTTGGAAAGGTAAATTGCCGCCTGAATGTGATTGGCGGCAGTACGATCCAGTAAAATGGCATATTCCTCAATTCTTTGCGCGCAGTAAGCAAATCATGACTCAAGACGAACTCAAGCAAGCGGTAGCCCGGGCTGCCATCCAGTATGTGGTCTCCGGTGAAATCATCGGCGTGGGCACCGGTTCCACGGCCAATTTCTTCATCGACGAGCTGGCCACGATCAAGGATCGCATCAAGGGCACGGTGGCGTCGTCCGAGGCGACCGCGGCGCGTCTGCGCGCGCACGGCATCGCGGTGTATGACCTGAACGAGGTGAGCGACATTGCTGTCTACATCGACGGCGCCGACGAGATCACGCCTGCGGGCGCCATGATCAAGGGCGGGGGCGCCGCGCTCACGCGCGAAAAAATCGTGGCCTCGGTCTCGCGCCAGTTCGTCTGCATCGCCGATGGCTCCAAGCTGGTCGATGTGATGGGCAACTTTCCCCTGCCGGTGGAAGTGCTGCCGATGGCGCGCAACGCCGTCATGCGCCAGCTCACGGCCTTGGGCGGCCAGCCGCGCCTGCGCCTGAAAGCGGGCACGGACCAGGCCTTCATCACCGACAACGGCGGCGAGATCCTGGACGTGGCGGGCCTGCGCATCACCGATCCGGCCGCCCTGGAAGCGCAGATCAATCAGATCGTGGGCGTGATTGCCAACGGCCTGTTCGCGCGCCGCGGCGCCGATGTGTGCCTGCTGGGCACCAGCGAAGGCGTGAAGACGCTGAGCTTTGCATAATTTATTTTGTAGTCATTTACCCTCGGGGAAAACCATGAAGCGATCGATTGTCCTGATGTCCTGCCTCATCTTGTTGAGCGGATGCGCCATCCGCAGCAAACCGATGCCGGCCTGGAATCCAGCCCTCAAGACCGCGCACGCCGCCACTGTTGGCGATGGGATCGAACGCGTGCCTTTCCGCACGGGTATTTCATCGGTGACGGTGGAGCGCATGGCGGCGGCGTCCGGCTGCAAGGGCGGGCAGGGCGCCGGCCTGATGACAGTGGCGGGGCCAGTCGAGGTCTACCGCATGGTGTGCGAGAACAAGCAGGTGTATATGGCGCGCTGCGAATTCAGGCAGTGCAAGCCCATGGCGGCAGGGCGCAGCTAAGGCGCCAGGCCAACCGAGCGGCGGCGCCTGCAAGGGGCGCTGCCCGCCTGGTGGTGAAGGATCTTGCGCTCTAGCGCCTGGTGCGGCTGCTTGCCAGACGGGCAGGGTTGCCCACCACCGTGGTGCCGGGCGCCACATCGCGTGTCACCACGCTGCCCGCGCCAATCAAGGCGTCATCGCCGACCGATACGCCGGGCAGGATGAGCGCACCGGCGCCAATCCACACATTCTTGCCAATGGCAACGGTCTGGCCGAATTCCAGCCCCTGGGCGCGTGCTTCCGGGTCGCGCGGATGGTCAGCCGTGAGAATTTGCACGCCAGGTCCGATCAGGGTGCCGTCGCCGATGGTGACGGCAACCACATCCAGGATGACGCAGTTGAAATTGATGAAGACGCCGCGGCCCACGCTGATGTTGTAGCCGTAATCGACATGGAAGGGGCGGCGGATGACCACGCCGTCGCCGACCGCGGCCAGGCGCTCCAGCAGCAGGCTGCGTGCCTGCTCGGGCGTGATGCCGGGCTGCAGGTTATACGCATCCATCCAGGCTTGCGCAGCGGCCTGGTCTGCCCGAAGTTCCGGATCGGTGGCGGAATAAAACTCTCCGCGCAGCATTTTTTGCTTTTCTGTCGACGTCATCTGTGCCTCGAACAGTGAAAACCTTCTGCGCGGAGCGCGGATTTACTCGGCCGGCGGTACGTAACCCATGGCCGCATCGGCGCCTTCGCCAAAGAAATGCTTTTCCATCTGCGTGGCCAGGTACTTGCGCGCGCGCTGGTCGGCCAGGTTCAGGCGGTTTTCATTGACCAGCATGGTCTGGTGCTTGAGCCAGGCGGCCCAGGCTTCTTTGCTGACGTTTTCCCAAATGCGCTTGCCGAGTTCGCCGGGGTAGGGCGCAAAATCCAGGCCTTCAGCGGGCTTGCCGAGTTTGATGCAATTCACAGTGCGTGCCATTTTTAGCCTTTTCCGAATTCTTTAAAAGGGGCTAACTTTAGCAAGCTTTCAGTGGCCGCCGGGATCGCAGGGTCAGTCCGTAGCGTGAGTTTGAAAAGCGCGGGTCAACATGCCGGTGTTCCCTGAAGTAAAATCAAGGTTATGGCAAAAGCAGACACAAAAACGAAAATGTTGGCCGATGGCCTGCGTTACAAATCCAAAGTATCGGGTTCACCCTTCACGGCCGCAACGTCGTTCGGGGCTGCGACCATGTCGTGCTTTCTGTGTGGCAAGCATCGCGCTCGCTCCCAGATGGTGACGCGCAAGATACTCGGTAAATCCCAGGCTGTATGTTCACCGTCCTGCAAAGAGGCGGATGCAGCGGCGGCTGGCTGATTTCATGATTTTCCGGACGATGGAAGGCTGGCTGCAAAACTCGCCACGCCGTATCTTTGCCTTGCTGAGCGGGGTGTGTATTGGCATGCTCGCGTTCGGCATGTACTTGCAACACGCTGTCGGGCTGGTTCCTTGTCCGATGTGCATCGTTCAGCGCTATGCTCTTGTTTTGATAGCAATCATCGCAGGACTGACGGCGGCTAGCGGCAAAAAAGGCTTGCATCTGGGCGGTTCTATGCTGCTCCTGGCCAGCGCTGGCTTCGGCGCCTATGTGGCGGCCCGTCAGAGTTGGCTGCAGTGGTATCCGCCTGAAGTCGTGTCCTGCGGACGCGACTTTTACGGCATGATCGAAACCTTCCCCTTGCAGCGCGTCATTCCCATGATTTTCAAGGGCAGTGGCGATTGCACCAAGATCGATTGGACCTTTCTCGGCGGCTCCATCGCCAACTGGTCGTTTCTGTGCTTCAGCGGCATTGCCGTGCTGGCGCTGGCGCTGATCTGGGTGCAGATCAAACGCCGCTGAGCCCGATCGCTCTACAAAATCGCGCTGCCCGGGCGCTCACCCCGCTCATAAACCACGTGGGCGCGACCGACCAGCAAAGTATCCAGCGTGCCAATATTGGACAAGTCTTTATTGGCATAAGGCAATTTGTGCAGCACATAACGCATGGCATTCAGACGCGCCCGCTTCTTGCAGTCAGATTTGATCACCGTCCAGGGCGCATCCGCCGTGTCGGTTTCAAAAAACATGGCTTCCTTGGCCTTGGTGTAGTCATTCCACTTGTCCAGCGAAGCCAGATCAATCGGGCTGAGCTTCCATTGTTTCAGGGGATGCAACTCGCGTTCCTTGAAACGGCGGCGCTGTTCCTTGGCACTCACCGAGAACCAGAACTTGATCAGATGCACGCCGCTGCTGACCAACTGCCGTTCAAACAGCGGGGCCTGGCGGATGAACTCCTGGTATTCATGCTCGTTGCAAAACCCCATGACCCGCTCCACCCCGGCGCGGTTGTACCAGGAGCGGTCAAACATGACGATCTCACCCGCCGTAGGCAGGTGCTGCACATAGCGCTGGAAATACCATTGCCCACGCTCGGTGTCGGTGGGTTTCTCCAGCGCCACCAGGCGCGCACCCCGGGGATTCAGGTGCTCCATAAAGCGCTTGATCGCACCGCCTTTGCCCGCTGCGTCGCGTCCTTCAAACAGGATCACGATGCGTTGACCGGTTTCCTTGGCCCAGTTTTGCAGTTTCAGCAGCTCGACCTGCAGTTGGTATTTTTGCGATTCGTACCGCTTGCGCGACATCAGGTTCTTGTACGGGTAGGCCCCGGTGCGCCAGTTGCCTGCGAGTTCTTCGTCCGGCTTGTCGCTGGAGGCATCCGTCAGCAACTGGTTGTCCAGCAGCATTTTTCGGATGGCGGCCACATCGTCCGGCGAACTGCCTTCGAGCAGGGTTTTGAGGGCGGTCGCCTTGCTGTTCGAGTGCGCCAGGATGTCTTTCAAGGCATTTTGCTGTGACCCTTGTGCCGCATCGAGTTTGGAGCGCACGACGCGCTTCGCAATGGCGCCAACGGTTTTGGCACCCGTGGTGTCACCCTGCGCGGTACGCCGAGGTGCCGTGGCCGCCGTTTTGCGGGGGGCGGGGGCACGCGGTGCAGTTTCTTTATCGGTCATGGCTACTTTCTGCAGGTGAAAAGTTCATTCTCTACCGATCCATCCTGGTGCAGTTTGACCTGCATCAAGCGAAAACCCCCGTGTTTACCCCCGAATTTATTTACAGCGGCAAGCTGTCAAACGTGGCGTAGGTATTCTTAAGCCAGTTCTTGACCCGCTGGCGCTCCAGCAGCCCGAGCGAATCGTCGCCCGAACGGTTGTTGAGCGCACTCCAGAAGCTGGCGTTTTGGCGGTCGATTTTGCGCATGCTGGCTTCGTGCAACTGCGCCAGAGTGATGACGCGAGCGCCCAGTGCCAAGGCCTTTTCCAGTGCCGGTGATTCGTCCAGTTGGGAAAAATCGGTACCACGGCCCAGATTCTTGACGACGAAATAGTTGGGTCCGGCACCAAAGGTATTGACCAAGCGGCCCAGCAGGTCCACCGAGTCTTTGCCCGCATCGGCCACATGCCAGAAGTTGACGGTGACGCCCATCTCCTGCATGACCGAAAACACGTCTGAATCCCGGATCCACTTGGTCAGCGGCGCGGCCGTCTGCGCGGCCAGATCGACGATCACATTCTTTTGCTCGCCCTCGGGCGAAACATCTTCAAAGGCCGTGGCCAATTTGTCCAGGCCTTCGTAGCTGTCCACAATCACGGGAGACGCATAGTCCGCATAAAAGCGGGTGAACGAGGTATGCGAGCGATCGGTGTCAAACCCGGTGAACGGGCGGTTCTTGTCGATGAAATACTGGGCCAGCACCCGGGAGACGACTGACTTGCCTACGCCGCCTTTTTCGCCGCCGATGAAATTGAGTGAGCTCATGTGTTTTTTCTGTTTGGGGTTGATGGATAAATAAAGCCGCTTGATAAGCTTGCCGATCAAACTGAGCAAGTTCCGTGCTTGGATGCTGCGGTCACATTAATTTCTTGACCAGCACCTGGCTCTTGCGGTCCCAGTTGTACTTGCGCTTGCGCGCCTCGGGCAGCCATTCCGGGTCCACCAGCACAAAGCCGCGTTTGAGGAACCAGTGCGTGGTGCGGGTCGTCAGCACAAAAATGCTGTCGAGTCCGGCGGCCTTGGCGCGGTGCTCGACGCGCTTCAACACCCGCTCGCCGTCGCCCTGACCCTGCACTTGCGGTGACACGGTGAGCGCGGCCATTTCGGCGGTGCGCGCTTCCGGGTAAGCGTAGAGCGCGGCGCAGGCAAAAATCACCCCGTCATGCTCGATCACGGTGTAAAGCCCGACGTCGCGCTCGATTTCGGTGCGGCTGCGCTTGACCAGCGTGCCGTCTTTCTCAAAGGGCTCAATCAGTTGCAAGATGCCGCCGACGTCATCCACCGTGGCTTCGCGCAGGCTCTCCAGCTTTTCGTCCACCACCATGGTGCCGATGCCATCGTGCACATACACCTCCAGCAAAATCGCGCCGTCCACCGCAAACGGGATGATGTGGCTGCGCTCGACGCCGTTTTTGCAGGCCTTGACGCAATGTTGCAGGTAAAACGCGGTGTCGGTGGGCTGGTTGGCAGCAGGCAACTCGGCCAGAAGTTTTTCGGCCATGGCCAGCGGCAGCTCGGTGTCAATCGGGTTGTCGTCGCTCTCGGGTTCACCGGGCTGCATGCGGATACCCGGGATTTCGGTCACAAAAATGAGTTTGTCGGCCTGCAAGGCCGTGGCCACGGAAGTCGCAACTTCTTCCATCGTCAGGTTGAACGCCTCGCCGGTTGGCGAAAAGCCAAAGGGCGACAGCAACACCATCGCGCCAAAGTCCAGCGTGCGCAGAATGCCCGCCGTGTCCACCTTGCGCACCAGGCCCGAGTGCTGAAAATCCACGCCATCCACAATGCCCACCGGGCGGGCTGTCAGAAAGTTGCCCGAAATCACCCGCACCGTGGAACCTGCCATGGGCGTGTTGGGCAAGCCCTGGCTGAAGGCTGCTTCAATCTCGTAGCGCAACTGGCCTGCCGCCTCTTGCGCACAGTCCAGCGCAACCTCGTCGGTGATGCGGATGCCGTGCGAGTAACGCGGCGTGTGCCCTTTGGCCTTGAGCTGCTCATTGACCTGGGGCCGAAAGCCATGCACCAGCACCACTTTGACGCCCATGCTCTGGATCATGGCCAGGTCTTGCGCCAGATAGTGCAGCTTGCCCGCGGCAATTGCTTCGCCCGCGATGCCCACCACAAAAGTCTGATTGCGGAATTTGTGGATGTAGGGCGCTACCGACCTGAACCAGGGAACAAAAGTGAAGTTGAAGACGGATGACATACGGGCAATAAGGGCTTGAATACAGGTGGATCAGATGCAAAAAGTGTATCAGTCAGCGCGCTGCAGCACGCAGCGCCTGCCAAGCCCTCAAACTGCGCGCATTCTTGACGCTCAAGGTCCACGCAAATGATCCAATTGCCCTCCTTTGACATAAGCGGCCTGCCCAAGGCCGTTCCGCTTGATGGAGGGGTTGGGCGTCACCTGCTTAGCCCGGAATCTCGGGCTCGACGAGGGTGGCGAGTTGCACAAGAGACTCCTGCCAGCCGAGGTAGCACATCTCGACGGGAATAACTTCAGGTATGCCTTCTTGCACGATGTTGATCTCAGTTCCGCAGGACACCTTTGTTAAAGCCACCGTCACTTGCATTTCCCCGGGCAAGTTCGGATCGTCGAATTTGTCGGTGTAGCAAATTCGCTCGTGAGGAACAAGTTCGAGATAGTCGCCACCAAACGAATGACCGTTGCCGGTCATGAAGTTTGTGAACGACATCCGAAAAGTGCCCCCCACCTTGGCATCCATATGGTGAACCTTGCATGTGAACCCGTAGGGCGGTATCCACTTGGCCATGGCATCCGCGTCCAGGAACGCCCGATAGACGCGCTCCGGAGGGGCGCGCAGCACACGATGAAGTCGCACAGTGCCTGTCGTCATGACGATTCTCCTTTTCAAGGCAGGCGCAGCAAAAGACCGGCCTGCCAAACATTGAATGAGCGTTAGCCGATTGTGCCGCTCCATGTCATTGACCGTGCGCCACCCGGTCAATATTGACCGGAAACTCCTGATTTGATAGCGTCTCACGCATATCCCACGCGGGCTAGGTGCCTATTTTCCTCATAACCCAAGCCGTGTATCAGGTATTCCCCAGTGCAGCCCTGATAATTGCGGCCCAATGTCTGTACCTTTGAATATCGAATTCCCCGAATCCCTGCCGGTTTCCGCCAAGCGCGAAGAGATCATGGCGGCGCTGGACAAGCACCAGGTCATCATCGTCTGCGGTGAAACCGGCTCCGGCAAAACCACGCAGTTGCCCAAGATCGCCCTCGCCATGGGGCGCGGCAAGCTGAATTACCCGCCCGGCCAGGGCAAGTTGATCGGCCATACGCAGCCGCGCCGCATTGCCGCCAGCAGCGTGGCCAAGCGCATTGCCGAAGAACTCAAAACGACGCTGGGCGATGTGGTCGGTTTCAAGGTGCGGTTTCAGGATCGGCTGAGCCGCGATTCCTCCGTCAAGCTGATGACCGACGGCATTTTGCTGGCCGAGACGCAGACCGACCCGCTGCTCAAGGCCTACGACACCATCATCATTGACGAGGCGCACGAGCGCTCGCTCAACATCGATTTTTTGCTCGGTTACCTGCGCCAGATCTTGCCGCGCCGGCCTGATCTGAAAATCGTCGTGACCTCGGCCACCATTGACGCCCAGCGTTTTGCCGATCACTTTGCCTCGCGCAACGGCCCGGCGCCGGTCATCATGGTGTCGGGTCGCATGTTTCCGGTGGAGCAGCGCTACCGGCCGTTTGAAGAGTCGCGCGACTACGACCTGAATTCGGCCATTGCCGATGGCGTGGATGAGTTGTGGCGCGACGCGCACAACAGTGGCGATATTCTGGTGTTCCTGCCCGGCGAGCGCGAAATCCGCGAGGCGGCGGACCATTTGCGCAAGCATTTGAGCCATCAGCCGGTGTTTCGCAATGCCGAGGTTCTGCCGCTGTTTGCGCGTCTTTCGCAAGCCGAGCAGGACCGGATTTTTGACGGTCACACCGGACGCCGCATTGTGCTGGCGACCAACGTGGCAGAAACCTCATTGACGGTTCCAGGCATTCGCTACGTCATTGACGCTGGCACGGCGCGTATGAAGCGCTACAGTTTCCGTAGCAAGGTGGAACAGTTGCTGGTCGAGCCAATCAGCCAGTCTTCGGCCAACCAGCGCGCAGGGCGCTGCGGCCGGGTTGCCAACGGCATCTGCATCCGGCTCTACGACGAGAAAGACTTCAACGGTCGGCCCCGCTTTACCGACCCGGAAATTTTGCGTTCCTCGCTGGCGGGCGTGATTTTGCGCATGAAGTCGCTGCACATGGGTTTGGTGGAAGACTTTCCCTTCATCGAACGCCCATCCGGGCGCGCCATTGCCGACGGCTACCAGCTGCTCAACGAACTCGGTGCCGTGGACGACGCCAACGAGTTGACGCCGATGGGCCAGGAGTTGGCCAAGCTGCCGCTTGACCCGCGCGTCGGCCGCATGATTCTGGAAGCGCGCTCCAGAGAGGCGCTGGACGAAGTGCTGATCATCGCCTCGGCCCTGAGCGTACAGGACGTGCGTGACCGCCCAATGGAGGCTCAGCAACAGGCCGATGCGGCGCACGTCAAGTTTGACGACGAAAAGAGCGAGTTCACCGGCTACCTCAAGCTCTGGAAGTGGCTGGAAACCAGTCGGGGCGGTGGCACGCATGTGCCGGTGCGCCAGTTCGCCGGGGCGGCGCCGGCCCGCACGGCCGATGCGCCCGCGCAGCATAAGCTGTCCAACCGCCAGTACGAGCAGTTGCTGCGCCAGAACTTCGTCAACATCCGCCGCGTGCGTGAGTGGCGCGATATCCATTCGCAACTGCACACCGTGGTGGCTGAACACAAATGGCGGCTCAACACGCTGCCCGCCAATTACGAGCAGTTGCACCTGTCGATGCTGTCCGGCCTGCTGGGCAACCTGGGCTGCAAGATTGAAACCGAAGGCGATAAGCCGGGAGGAGGGGGCGAGTACCTGGGCGCGCGCGGCATCAAGTTTTACCCGCATCCGGGCGCGCATCTGGTCAAAAAACCGGGGCGCTGGATCGTGGCCGCCGAACTGGTCGAAACCACGCGCCTGTTTGGCAGGGGCATTGCTGCCATTGAGCCGCAGTGGCTGGAGCAGGTGGCGGGCCACTTGTTAAAGAAGCAACTGCTCGACCCGCATTGGGAAAAGAAAGCCGCCGAGGTCACCGCGCTGGAGCGTGCCACGCTCTACGGCATCGTCATTTACAGCGGGCGCAAGGTGAACTTTGGCCGCGTGGACATGGTGGCGGCGCGCGAGATTTTCATCCGCCAGGCGCTGGTGGACGGGCAGTGGGAAACCAAGCTGCCGTTTCTGGAAGCCAATCAGAAGCTCATCAAACAGGTGGAAGACCTGGAACACAAGGCGCGCCGGCAAGACGTGCTGGTGGACGAAGAGCTGATTTTTGCCTTCTACGACCAGCAACTGCCCCAAGATGTGTGCAGCGGCTACAGTTTTGAGAACTGGTATCGCGAGGAGATCAAGAAGAACCCGAAGTTGCTGCTGCTGACGCGCGAAGAGCTGATGCGCCACGAGGCGGCAGGCATCACCACCCAGTCGTTCCCGAAAGCCATCCGGCTCGGCGGCGTGGACTGCGCTGCCATCTATCTACATGAACCGGGCGACGCCAAGGACGGCCTGACCGTGACCGTGCCCTTGTTCGTACTGAACCAGGTGAATGAAGAGCGCTGTGAGTGGCTGGTGCCCGGCATGCTGAAAGACAAGATTCAGGCGCTGATCAAAACCCTGCACCAGCGCCCGCGCTCGCGGCTGGTGCCGCTGCCCGACACCGCCAGCAAAATGGCCGAGACGCTGAATGCGCCCGAGGTGTTTGGCCACGGCAGCCTGAACGATGCCGTGCTGAAGCTGGTGCGCCTGGCGACCTCGATTGACGTGGTGCGGGCCGACATCAAGACCGACATGCTGAGCCCGCACTTCTTCATGAACTTCCGGGTGGTGGATGAACACGGCCGCCAACTCGGCACCGGGCGCAATCTGGGCGCCTTGAAAGCCGAACTCGGTGCCCAGGCGCGCGGCGCGTTCCAGGCGCTGGCGGGCCTGAAATTGGCCAAGGATGCCGCTGCACAGCCTGTTTTTAAGGAAAATCAGCCTCTAGCCCGCGTCAACAGTTCAAAGGAAGCTATTAAAAACGTAGCAAAGCCGGCGGCACCCGCAGACCAGCGCTACACCGCCTGGACCTTTGGCGAGCTGCCCGAATTGCTCGAAATCCAGAAAGGCGGCCAGACCCTGATCGGCTATCCCGGTTTGATCGATATGGGGGACGCCGTCACGATCGAGGTGTTTGATGAGCCCGATGTCGCTACCGCCAAGCACCGCGCCGGCCTGCGCCGCCTGTTTTCGCTGCAGATCAAGGATGCGCTCAAGTACCTCGAAAAGAACATCCCTGACCTGCAAAAAATGGCCGTCACCTTCATGCAGGTGGGCAAGAACGCCGATGGCACGGGCGGCGGCACGATTGAAGAGCTGCGCGAGCAGATCATCGCCGTGGCGCTGGACCGGGCCTTTTTGCTCGACCCGCTGCCGACCGACGAGTTCGCTTTCAAGCGCCGGGTGGACGAGGGCAGGGGCCGCCTGACCCTGATTGCGGTCGAGGTGGCTCGCCTTGGCGCGACTATTCTGGCCGAGTACTCAGTAGCGGCCCGCAAGATCAAGGACACCAAGAACGCGCCGGATGCCACCACGGATGCGGCCCAGCAACTGGCGCGCCTGATGCCCAAACGCTTTCTGGCCACCACGCCGTGGGGGCCGCTGCAGCACTTTGCCCGTTACCAGAAAGCCATCACCGCGCGGCTGGACAAATACCGTGCCGACCCGGCCCGCGATACCGCCCGCCTGAGCGAATTGCGTCCGCTGGAGCAGCGCTACTGGCGCCTGGTGGCCGAGCGCAAGGGGGTGACTGATGAACGCATGCAGGAGTTCCGCTGGCTGCTGGAGGAACTGCGCGTGAGTTTCTTTGCGCAGGAGCTGCGCACGCCGCAGCCGGTGAGTGTGAAACGGCTGGACAAAGCGTGGGGGCAGTTGGGCTAAGTATTAACCCTCTCGGTCGCTACTGCATTTACGCGATAGAAGGCCTTATACTTTTTAAACGTGCTCATAACGATCGTGAAAAAACTGCCTTAACCGGGCAAGAACAGAGGCAGTCGAGATGGGTAATTCCAAGGCAGATGAGATCGCGGTTGTCAGGTGGCATACCGGCTACGCTGGCCGTGATCGCACGTCCCGTCCCGTTCTGGGTCGGCCGACGAATCCGGTGTCGGAAGTCCCGCTGGCGTTGCTGGTTGACATCGAGTCCCTGCGTTCGCTGCTGGACGATTTTTCTTCCCTGATCGGCATTGCCACGGCGCTGCTGGACCTGGAAGGTAATATCCTTCAAAGCGCCGGTTGGCAACAGGCCTGCACGGGGTTTCACCGCGCAACCCCCAGTTCATGCACCAACTGCACCGAGAGCGACCTCTTTCTGGCCAGCCATCTTCAGGAAGGCGAGTTCGTCGATTACAAATGCAAAAATGGTTTGTGGGATGTGGTGACGCCGATCTTTGTCGGGCAACAGCACCTCGGTAATCTCTATTGCGGCCAGTTTTTTTACGATGACGATCTGGTCGACGAAAACTTCTTCAGCGCGCAGTCCGAACGCTTTGGCTACGATAAAACGAGCTATCTGGCCGCCATCCATGCCATACCAAGATTCAGCCGGGAACACGTGCGACGCGTCATGGCGCATATGGTCGGCCTGGCCAGCTACCTGTCTCACCTGTCGCTGACCAACCTGAAACTCAGCGAAAGCCGGGGTCAGATGGAAGTCTTGATCAACACCTTGCCGGACCCGGTCTGGTTAAAGGATGCGGACGGCGTTTTCATGGCCTGCAACCGGGCCTTCGAGCGGATGTTGGGTGCACCTGCCGACGAGATCCTTGGCAAGACCGATTACGATTTTTGTCCAACAGAACTGGCCGACTTCTTCCGCAGCAAGGACAAGGAAGCCCTTGTGGCCACCGGGCCGAAAATCAATGAGGAATGGATTACGAATGCCGAAAACGGGCAGTCCATCCTGCTGGAAACGATCAAGACCTCCTTGCCCGGCGTGACCGGCAAACCGATCGGGGTGCTCGGTATCGCCCGCGACATCACCGACCGCAAACAGGTCGAAGAAAACCTGCACTTGATGTCCAGGGTCTTCTCCAACAGCGGCGAAGCCATTCTGATTACCGATGCGAACAACCGGATTCTTGCCGCCAACCAGCAGTTCACCAACCTCACCGGTTACAGCCAGGCAGAAGCGATCGGCAAGAATCCCGCCTTTCTGTCATCTGGCGATACGCCCAAAGAGGTCTATCAGGAGATGTGGGCCGCATTGATTGCCCACGATTACTGGCAGGGTGAACTTTGGGATCGGCGCAAATCGGGCGAACCTTATCCAAAACGCCTGTCCATTTCAGTGGTCAGGGATGTCACCGGCAAGATCGTCAATTACATCGGCAGCTTTGAGGACATCACCAACCGCAAGGCGGCGGAGGAAAAGATCCGTCACCTGGCCCACCACGACGCCTTGACCGGCCTGCCCAACCGCTTCAGCTTGTATGAGCGGATGGATCAGGGGATCGCTTTTGCCCGGCGTTTCGAGAAATCACTGGCCGTCATGCTCATCGACCTGGACCGATTCAAGTCGATCAACGACACGCTCGGCCACACTATCGGCGACCAACTGCTGATCCAGGTGGCGAAACGCCTGGAACGATCGGTCCGTGACAGCGACATCGTGGCCCGGCTGGGCGGTGACGAATTTGTCATCGTGCTCTCGGGCGTCGACAGGAATGCCGATGTGGCCGAGATTGCCGGCAATATCGTCGATCACATCGCCGCGCCGTTCATCATCGCCGGCCATCAATTGCGTACCTCGCCGAGCATTGGCATCTGCTTCTATCCGGACGACGCCTGCGAGATCAGCGAGCTCATCAAGAATGCCGATATCGCCATGTACCACGCCAAGGCAGCCGGCCGGTGCAATTACCAGTTCTATACCGAGAAAATGAGAACGGACATCACGCAGCGCGTGACGGTCGAGCATGAACTGGAGGTGGCCTTGAGAGGAGGGCAGTTCGTTCTGCATTACCAGCCCCAGATTGATTTGCGAAGCGGCCGGGTGGTGGGTGTGGAAGCTTTGGTGCGCTGGCAGCACCCCAGCCGCGGCCTGGTTTTTCCCGGTGATTTCATCACGCTCGCAGAAGAAACCGGATTGATCATTCCCTTGGGTAAATGGGTTTTGGAGGAAGCCTGCCAGCAACTCAAGTACTGGCGTGCAGCAGGCCTGGTCGATCTGCACCTGTCGGTGAACCTGAGTCCGATCCAATTCCAGGACGAAAACCTGCCGGATTTGATCAGGCAGGCCGTGCAGGCCTCAGGCTTGCCCGCCCGCTACCTCCACCTGGAGATCACGGAGTCGATGGCCATGCGCAACCCTGAAGAGAACATCGTGATGATGAAAGCGCTGACCCACATCGGCGTGAAGCTGGCCATGGACGACTTCGGCACCGGCTACTCGTCGCTGGCCTACCTCAAGCTCTTTCCCCTGGACATCCTCAAGATCGACCGTTCTTTCGTGAAGGACATCGAGACCGATGAGAACGATGCGGCCATTTGCGAAATGACCATGCTGCTGGCCCAGAAGCTGGGCATGCAGGTGGTGGCGGAAGGGGTTGAAACGAAGGCCCAACTGGAGTTTTTGGCACGCATCGGTTGCCAGTGGATTCAGGGCTACCTGTTCAGCAAGCCCCTGGCGGCCGATCTGATCCAGGAATTCATCGAAGGATTCCGGCTGAGTCCTTTTCTCGCAGAACCATCCGATGCGGTGCCTCTTGGTGTTGCATAGGAATACGGCACTTGGCAAGGGCTTCACCCTGGTTGAAATGATGGTGGTTGTCGCCATCATTGCCATCCTGGCATTGCTCGCCATGCCCAGCTACCAGGGCAAGCTGGTGCGGGACCAGATCATTGAAGGCAGCGTCTTGGCCGGTATCGCAAAAGCACCCATTGCAGCTTACTGGAGCGCCAACAAGGCACTGCCGCTTGATAACGCCACTCTCGCGCTGCCCGTGGCGGACAAGATCGTCAACAACGTGGTGCGTGCGGTCACGGTGCAAGAGGGCGTGGTTCACATCACCTATGGAAATCGTGCCAATGGGATTCTCAAGGACAAGACGCTGTCACTGCGTCCGGCTGTGGTGGATGACGCACCGGTGGTGCCGGTGGCATGGGTGTGCGCTTTTGCCACGGGGCCGGACAAGATGACGGTTCGGGGCGAAAACAAAACCAACATTCCCAAAGAATATTTGCCGCTCAACTGCCGGTAGAAGCCCGGCCCGCGTTGATCAGCCGCAGCGGCTGCGGTAATTTTCTTCAAAGCGCCGGAGTTCGGCCTTTTCACCCTCGTTCAAGTCGGGGCGCGCGCGCTTGGTGTACAGGATGCGTTTGGATTCGCCGCATTGCTGTTCGCGGATGCTGGCACGTTCTTTGTCCAGCTTGTCAGCGGACTTGGCCTCGTTGATTTGTTGCCGTTTTTCTTGACGGTCCTGCGACACCTGGCGGCTCGCTTCACTCTCGCTTTCCGAGCATTCGCTGCTGTATTCGGACTGCATCTGGCTGATGGTGTCGTATTTCAGGCCGCGCGCCGGGGCCGTGCGGATGGCATCGTTAAGCGAGGCGCAGCGTGAACTCAGGTACTTCAAATGGGTAGGCGCCTGGCCTATCTTTGGCATGGGTGGCTCGTAGCGCTGCTGATTGGCAACGGGGCCGTAATACACCAGTCCGCCACCCGGACACGGTTGCGTTGACTGGTAGGTGCGGCCATTGTTGCTGCAGGTGTAACGGGTTTGCGCCTGGATGCCCGCCGCCATGGACAGCATCGACACCGTGAACACGATGAAATAAAGGGCTCTCACAATTCTTCCCCCCAACCTTCTTTTTGTTTAAACGATTAATCCTATCACTACAAATTCTGATGAAAAACCGCCTGTGAATAGTTTTTGCGTGAGTTGGTTCTTGTTTTACAAGCGCGCGCTCGGGCTGATCAGCAGATTGATCCTGCGCCAAACTTTTTGCAGCCTTTTAAAAGGCAATATCAGCAACACCTCCGCCTCGCTTTGAGCCGCTATCTCGTACCAGCCTGAAGCGGGCAGGTCGAACACGCCGCCTGGATAAACCGGCGTCTTCACGGTTATCAAGGTGTTCTCAACCCACACATGGCTTGTCACCAACACGGTTCCGGTGGCGGCACGAATAAGCGTGCCTTGCTGGAGCTGTTCGTAGTGGGCCTGCCCACGCTGCAGGCTGATCCGGGTTTGAGTTGCGCTGTCGATATCGATCATGCTGGGCCGCCTTGTAGAGTTGCGAAATGCCCCGCAGGAAGCGCTGGGGCATGCATAAATCGTATCGACCGGCTTGCAGGGGCAACAGTCACAGGCGCGCAGAATCTTTGACGTAACAGCCCGCATGTTGCCCATCTGTTACGGTACGCTTTTACATAATCTGCATCTGTTTTTCGGACGACAGATCAACGACGATTCGCCATGGACACCAGTTACCCGCTTACTTCGCCCCCGGCGCAACCGCTCTACCAGCGGCTGGCCGCGCATTACCGTAGCGCCATTCAGGCGGGCTCGCTGGTGCCGGGCGACCGCATGCCTTCGTTGCGCGTGTTGATGCACCAACATGACGTCAGTCTGTCTACCGCGCTGCAATTCAGTCGGCAGTTGGAGAGCGAAGGCTGGCTGGAGGCGCGGCCACGCGCGGGCTACTTCGTGCGGCGACCGCTGCGCAACACCCTGGCCACCGTGGCGGAGCCGCGCATGGATGTGATTCCCGACCCAGCGCAATTCGTCGGCATCCACGACCGGGTTTCAGATTTCATTGCCAGAGGTCGCCTGCACCCGGTTAAAACCAATCTCTCGGCGGCCCGCTGCGCCCCGGAGTTGTATCCGGCGCAAGCCTTGCAGCAAGGTGCTCTGCGCGTCTTGCGCCGATACCCCGATGTGCTGGTGACCGCCTCATCGCCCAAAGGCAATCCGGCGTTTCGGGCGGCCCTGGCCAAGCGGGCCTTGGGCCAGGGCCTGACGCTGTCACCCGACGATGTGCAGGTGACCCAGGGTTGCATTGAAGCCTTGAACCTGGCCCTGCGGGCCGTGGCGCAGCCCGGCGACACCATCGCGGTCGAGTCGCCCACCTTCTACGGCTTGCTGCAGGTGCTGGAGAGTCTGGGCTTGCAGGCGCTGGAGATTCCCACCAGCCCGCAGACCGGTATCTCCATCGATGCGCTGGAGCTGGCGTTGCAAACCTACCCCAACATCAAGGCGGTGGTGGTGGTGCCGTACCTGCAAAACCCGCTGGGCAGCATCATGCCGGACGCCCACAAACAGCGACTGGTGCAGTTGTGTGAGGAACAGTCGATTGCGCTGATTGAAGACGATTGCTACAGCGAACTGGTCAACGAGCGCGTGCTGGGGGAGGCGCCCTTGCTCGCGATGAAGTCGTGGGACAAAACCGGCAACGTGATTTACTGCGCCTCCTTGCACAAGATTCTGGCGCCCGGTTTGCGCCTGGGCTGGATGGCGGCGGGGCGCTGGCAGGCCCGGGTGGAGATGCTCAAGTATGTGCAGACCCGCAGCAACGAGCGGCTGTCGCAACTGGCCGCCGCCGAGTTCATTGCGTCCCCGGCGTTTGACCGCCATTTGCGCCGCCTGCGCAGTGCGTTGCATGTTCAACGGGAAAAAACGGCAGAAATCATTGCCAGTAGCTTTCCCCCCGGCACGCGTCTGAACGTGCCTGACGGCGGCTTGGCCTTGTGGGTTGAGCTGCCCCAGAAGCTGTCGTCAAAACGCGTGTTTGATGCGGCCCTGAAAGAACAGATTCTGGTGGCGCCGGGCCTGATGTTCTCCAACTCGCTGCGCTTTGACGCCTATCTGCGCATCAGTTGCGGTTCGCCGCTCAGCCCGGAGTTGGAACAGGCCTTGCGGCGGCTGGGGCAAATCGTCGGGGAGCTGCTCAAGCCTTAATTCGGCAGCAGCCGGATCAAGCGCCCCTTGGTTTCATCCGTCAGCACATACAGCAGGCCATCCGGCCCCTGGCGCACATCGCGGATGCGTTCTCCCAGTTTGGCCAGCAGCTTGTGCTCGCGCAGCACCTTGCCTTTGAAGGGCACGGACAACTCGATGCGGTCCAGGTAGCCAAACTTCAGGGAACCTACAAACAGATTGCCGACCCAGGCGCGGCCATAGCGTTCGCTGGTCAGAAACACCATGCCCGAAGGCGCGATTGACGGCACCCAGTAATGCAGCGGTTGCTCCATGCCGGCTTTGGCGGTGAGGCCGTCGCCAATTTTGCCGCCGCCATAGTTCTCGCCGTAGGTAATCACCGGCCAGCCGTAGTTGCGCCCGGGCTGGACCAGGTTGATCTCATCACCGCCTTGCGGACCGTGCTCATGCGTCCACAGGGTGCCGTCCGGGGCCAAGGCCGCCCCTTGCAGGTTGCGGTGGCCGTAGCTCCATATTTCGGGCAAGGCCCCGGCGCGGGCCACGAACGGGTTGTCGGCGGGCACGCGGCCATCTTTGTAAATGCGGACGATCTTGCCCAGATGGTTGCCGAGTTGTTGCGCAGCGTCCTTGCGGATAAAGCGTTCGCCCAGCGTCAGAAACAGCGTGTCGTCGGGTTTTCCACCTGGTCGGCTCTCCACGATGCGGCAACCGAAATGGGCGCTGCTGAGTACCTTGGGTTGTTGGCTGAAGATGACTTTCACATCCTCCAGGCGGCTGCGGTCGTCAGAAAGCCGGGCGCGGGCCAGCGCCGTGCTGTTGCCGATCAGGCCCGGTTCTGAAAAGCAGAAGAACAGGCTGCGGTTGCGGGCGAAGTCGCTGTCCAGCACCACGTCCAGCAGGCCGCCTTGGCCACCGGCGTCGATCTTAGGCAGGCCTTGCAGCGCCGCACCCATCTGGCCGTTCGGTTCGATGACGCGCATGCGCCCGGGCCGTTCGGTCACCAGAAAACGCCCTTCGGGCAAAAAAGCCACCGCCCACGGGTGTTGCAAGCCGCCACCCACAGTCTCGGGGCGCACCGTTTGAGCCTGGAGGGAGGCCAGATTGACCAGGAGCAAGAGCGCAATCAGTGCGCGTTGCAGAGAGATGGATGCCATCGCGGACCCCCATTCAGCTTGAAAACAGCCATGCTAGCGTCTGGTAGGAAGAAAAACCTTGTTTTTTCTCACTTTTTTACATGAAATAAGGCTCTAGCCCCCGTGGAATATGCGTGAGTAGCTCCTGAATTTATAGCGTTTTAAGGCGCTGCAAAGCCGCGTTCAGCGTCTCATCTTTTTTGGCGAAACAGAAGCGCACCACGCGCTGATCGAAGCCGTTGCCGTAAAACGCGGACAGCGGAATGGCGGCGACGCCAATTTCCGAGGTGAGCCATTTGCAGAATTCA
The DNA here is from genome assembly GCA_040385425.1 of Pseudomonadota bacterium. Lineage (GTDB taxonomy): Bacteria > Pseudomonadota > Gammaproteobacteria > Burkholderiales > Burkholderiaceae_C > Rhodoferax. The sequence goes on from JAZKHK010000066.1 coordinate 21,226, forward strand.
GTCTCACCCAGGTCGCTGACCTGCGAGATGTCCACGCACTGGAAGTAAGTGCCTTCGCTGGGCAGCAGCTTGAATCGGGTGCCTTGCAAGCCGGCTCGGAACAGGTCGCGCTTGCGCTGGTAAAAGGCGGGCAGTTCCAGATATGGCTTCGGGTCCGCCATGTAAGACGCCAGCCCGTATTGCACCGGGGTGTTGACGGTGAACACATTGAACTGGTGCACCTTGCGAAATTCGGCAGTCAGGGCGGCGGGCGCGGCCACATAGCCCACTTTCCAGCCGGTCACATGGTAGGTTTTACCGAAGCTGGAGACGATGAAAGCGCGCGCTGCCAGGCCGGGGAAGCGTGCCGCACTGAGGTGCTGCTGGCCGTCGAACACCATGTGTTCATAGACCTCGTCGCTGATCAGCAAAACGTTGGTTGGCGCCAGAATTTCCTGCAGGCGCAGCATGTCTTCTTCCGTCCACACCATGCCACTCGGGTTGTGCGGCGAGTTGATGAGGATGGCGCGGGTTTGGGGTGTGATGGCCGCCGCGATCTGGTCGAAATCGGGGCGAAAGGTGCCGGGCGTCAGGGGCACGCGCACCGGCACGCCGCCTGCCAGTTCGATGTTGGGCACATAGCTGTCGTAGCACGGCTCCAGCACGATCACCTCGTCACCGGCATGAACGACGGCCAGAATGATCGTGATGATGGCTTGGGTGGCCCCGGCTGTGATGGTTATTTCGCTTGCAGCGCTGTACTGGCGGGCGTGGAGTGCTTCTATTTTTGCAGCAATGGCATCGCGCAGAACCGGCACGCCGGTCATCGGCGGGTACTGGTTGAGCCCTTGCTTCATGGCCTCGGTCACCGCATCGACCAGTTTGGGGTCGCAGTTGAAGTCCGGAAAGCCCTGACCCAGGTTGACGGCATTCTTTTCCGCCGCCAGCGTGGACATGACGGTGAAGATGGTGGTGCCGACAGCGGGCAGTTTGGTTTGGAGGGATGGGGTTTTCATGGTCGGCTTATTTCATGATGTTGCGGTCTGAAGTGCATGCGCGAGTCGGTTGGCTTTTACGGTTTGTCCTGTGGCGTGATGAAGCCGATAGGTCGTTTGGGTGGCTCAGTCGGCGTAGTGAGTTCGCGCAGGGCATCAAACACTTGGCGTAACTGGTTGCGGGTATTGCGGGCAAAGGCGTTTTGTGAGATTTCCAGACCTTCAGTTTTCATTTCAAGCTCAAGCAGGCGTTTCGCCAGATCCGCATGGATGGATGCTGCCTGGCGCAATTGCACGAAAGCCCGCACCACATAAATGCCCATTTCGATGGCTTGCGTGCTGGCCAGCATGTTGGCCGCTTGAATGGCACCATGCTCGGTAAATACATTGGGCAGGGCTTTGGAGAACTTCAGTTTACCGAGGTGGTCGCAATTTGCGACCACCTCGGCTTTTTCAGCTGTGTTGAGCTGAAACATGAAGTCTGACGGAAAGCGCAGGGCGTTTCGTTTGACTTGCTCATTGAGCCGTTTGGTTGGCACACCGTAAAGATCGGCCAGATCGCTATCAACTATCACCCGCAAGCCACGAATTGTCAGAATTCGATTTTCCAGACGCAGAGGAAGAAGGGTATTCATAGGTTCCCCATGTCTAAGGTCGGGAATTGCGAGCTTATAGGTGTGTACAAAACGAGGTGGTCACAGTTTGCGACCACCTCTGTCAAGACGATTTCTTCCCAGTCAAGCGGCATAGTCAGGTTTTGTGTTGAGTTTTTGAATATTTTCAGGCTCTAGCCCTTGTCCCATATGCGTGAGTAGCTATTATTTTCATAGTGATTTCAGATGCGTCAAGGCGACCGAAAAACCTTACAACTCATAGTCGTCCACATGCCCGGTCATGGCTTGGGCCACGAGATTGCGGTTCAGGCGGTCGCTCAACAATTCAGCAAATTTATAGACAAAATTGCGCAGATAAGCGCCGCGTTTGAAGGCGACACGGGTCACATTCTGACCAAATAACAGGCCGGCTGGGCGAACCACCAGGTCGCTCTTGGCGCCTTCGGCAATGACGTCGCGCACCGACATTTCAGCGGCAATGCCAATGCCCAGACCGAGGCGGACATAGGTCTTGATAACGTCCGAGTCAATCGCTTCCAGCGCAATGCGGGGCTCCAGCTTGCGGGTGGCAAAAGCATGGTCAATTTTGGTGCGGCCGGTGTACGACGGGTGGTAGGTGATCAGCGGCTCGTTGGCGATGTCCTCCAGTGTCAGGTGTTCCTTCAGGCACAAGGGGTGACCCACGGGCAGCACCAGCACATGCTCCCATTCATAACAAGGCAGCGTGACCAGTTCAGAGTAGCTCGACAGGGATTCGGTGGCAATGCCGATCTCGGCCACTTCGTCGATCAGCATTTTGGCGACCTGATCGGGCGACCCCTGATGCAGGCTGACGTTGACCTTGGGGTAGGCGTGGCGCAGCTTGGCAACCGGCTCCGGCAGCACATAGCGGGCCTGGGTGTGGGTGGTGGCGATGGAGAGCGTGCCGCTGTCTTCGGCACTGAATTGTTCGCCAATGCGTTTGAGGTTGCCGACTTCGCGCATGATGTGTTCGATGCTTTTGAGCACATGCTGGCCCGGCTCGGTCACGCGTTTGAGGCGTTTGCCGTGGCGGGCAAAAATCTCAATGCCCAGTTCTTCTTCAAGTTCAATGATGGCTTTGGAGACGCCGGGTTGGGAGGTGTGCAGCGCTTTGGCCGCTTCTGTCAGGTTGAGGTTGCGCCGGACGGCTTCCTGGACAAAGCGGAATTGATGAAGGTTCATATCAAATACTGGATAAATTTGATATTTATTATGCCTTGCGAGTCTATGGATTGGGGCAGGGTCGCCCGCGATACCAGGCGTGGTCGGCCATTCGCAGCATCGGTTTGTCGCCGCTGGTGTCGCCATAGGCATAAATGACAGGTTTGGCATCGGGGCCCAATGTGGCGTCCAGCCAGGCTTGCAGGCGAATGACTTTTTCTTCGCCATGGCAATTGGGTGTGGCCAGGCGGCCGGTGAAGCGGTCGCCCTGCAGTTCCATTTCGGTACACAGCACGGTGTCAACCCCCAGGCTGGCCGCCACGGCGTGCAGGTAAATGCCGGGGGAGGCGCTGACGATCACGCAGCGATGACCCTGCTGCTGATGCTGGCGCAGCTGCTGCAGCGCCCAGGCGTGCCATTGCGTCGGCAGGTCGTATTTCACAAAGTCATCGGCTTGGCGCTGGATTTCGACTTGACGCCGGCCTGCCAGACTGACCTGCAGCAGGCGGGCTTTGGCCTGGTGGTTGCTCATCAAACGCAGGGCAAAAGCGGCCAGCCAGGGTGAGCTCAGGATGAGTGCGCGGGCAAAGCCGATCCAGCCCAGGCTGCGCAGTAAAAAAGGCCGCAAGGAGTCGCCCTTGGTGAGCGTGCCATCGAAATCGAAGGCGGCGACAGGGACTGGCGCGGGTTCGGCCGCCGGGCTCAGCGGGCGCATCGCACCTGGCCGCAATAGCGTTCGCAGAACGGGCAACCGGTCATGGGGAGCCAGCTGGGGATGTTGTAGTAACTCTTGAAAATGGCCCCGAGCACGCCCGCGCGGTAGGCCTCGTAGTTGAATCCGTGGCCCTCGATGACATTGAAGGTGGCGTCGTTTTGCTTGAAGCTCAGGAGCTGGACGGACTCGAAATAGGGTCGGTAGTCGTCCAGGTTGGGCGTGGCCGAGTGGATGATGCGAATGGTTTTACCCTGGTAGAGGGAGAAATCCACCAGTTGGTCATCCTGGCGCGAATGGAACTTGCCGGGGCCGAACACGGGCACGTACTCCCGCATCGCATAGCCATAGATCGAGGCCGGGGTGAAGGCGTCGGCCATCAGTACCACGCCGGGCTGGCGCACTTGCTGCAATAGCTCCGAGGTTTTGTAGCCGCGGATGATGGAGTGGTAAATCGAAGTGTTTTTCCACTGTTCCAAGGTGCTGAAGGCAATCCCCACAACCAGCAACACATGCAGCGCCGCAAAGACGGCCATGCCTTTGGCGCAGGTTTTAAGTGCAGGCAAGGGCAGGGCAAAGGCCAGCAGCGCAAAACCGAAGGGGTAGAAGGACAGCACCCAGTGCAGACCCACCACTTTTTTTGCGGACAACAGGGCGAAGAACAGCAGCGGCACCAGCACCAGGGTGCCGAGCAGGCGCTCACGCCGCCAGGCACTGAGCAGTGTGTCGCGGTGCTTCCAGCCCAGCCAGGCCACTACGGGGGTCATCAGATAAAACAGCGTGCCCGCATAGAGCAAGGGCTGGCTCCAGGCAAACGCGGCGGCTTCGTTGCGGTTGTAGACGTTGAACATGATGTTGGGCCAGCCATGCGCCATGTTCCACGCGATATTGATGGCCGGCCCGGGCAGAGCGCAAACCACCAACAGCACCAGGCCGAGCCAGCGCTCACGCCGAAAGAAGGCGATATAGACCAGGTAAGCCAAACCCAACACCACAGAAAAATATTTGGAGAGAAAGGCGCAACCGAGAAACAGGCCGGACAGGCCATACAGGAGCCAGGTCTTGCGGTCCATGGACTCGCGCTGTTCGGCCCGCAGGAGCAGCGCCGCTGACAGCACCGACCAAAAGATGAGCGGCGTGTCGGTGGTGATCAGGGCATTGAGCCAGTTGATGGGGGCCAACCAGAAAAACAGCACCGCCCAAGCGGCCCGCACCCGGTCAAGCGGATAAAGCGCCCACCACAGCAGGGCACCAAGCGCCAGTGGCAACAGGACCACCGGCAGGCGGATGGCCCAGGTGGTGTCGGCGACCGCCCAACGCATCAGGCCGATGAGCCAGCCCACCATGGGTGGATGGTCGGAGTAGCCCCAGTCCTTGTAAACCCCCCACCAGTAGAAAAAAGCTTCATCGCCCGTGATCGGGAACTCGATGGATATCCACAAACGCAGCACCAGCGAGGCGATACCCGCAGTGAGCAGCCAGCGGGCGAGGTGAGGATGTGACGTGGAAAGGGTCGAATGCATGCAGGGGACTAGAAGAGTTTGATGTCTTTGCGAAAGGCCGCACTATAAAGCAGGGCCAGCGCGCCCATGGCCACGGCCAGCCACAGGGTCAGCACCCGCACCAGCACGGTGATGCCGACCGCCACGCCCAGGGCGGCGCCCTGGGCGACCAGCAGACCGGTGAGTAGCGCTTCCATACCGCCGAGCCCCGCCGGCAGCATGGACAGGGCGCCGCCGACCATCGCCAAGGCATAAAAGGCCGTTGCCAGTATCGGGTCGATGCGGATGCCGCCGTCACGGCAGATCAGCCACACGGCGAGTCCTTGCGCGCCCCAGGCAACCAAGGTGAGACCCAGCCAGGTCAGGGGCCGCGTCGTCAGGCATTGCCAGGCTTGTTGCAGCCAGTGAAAGCGGGCCAGCAAGGAGGCTCCGAATTTTTTTACGAGCAGCACGCCGATGCCTGCTGCGCCCAAGCCCAGGCCCACAGCCAAGCCGGGCAGCCAGGAAGCCTGTGCAGGTAGCGTCAAGAGCCACCAGATGCCGGGCAGGGTCAACAACAGCAGACACAGCAGGTCGGCCAGACGCTCGGCACCGAAGATGGACAGGCTTTGTGCGGCGCTCAGCGGCTGCTTGGCGAGCAGCAGACCGCGTGCGGCCTCGCCGATATTGCCCGGTGTCGGTGTGAATGTATAGCCCGCCAGGTACAGGCGCAAGCCTTCGATCAGACCCAAGGGGCGCTGGTAGTGCGCCATCCACATTCGCCAGCGAAGTCCCCGCAGCAGGTAGTTGAGTCCGCATAAAGCGGCCGCCAACAGGCCGGTCGGGGACGCCAAGCGCTGCCAGAGTCCGCGTTGAGTGGTGTCGCCTGTGAGCAAAAGCACGAGGGCATACACCGTGGCGACGGCACACAAGGCAAAGAGGAGTTGCTTGAACGGCAGTTTCAAAAACGCTGACCCAGAAAAATCGTGAGCCATCCCGCCAAAGCCAGGAGAATCCAGGGGTCGCGCAGCAAGTCGCGGCTAACGTCTTCACCAAGGCCTTTGTGAACCTGGTAGGCGTAACGAAGCAGGCCAAAAATCACCACCGGGACGGAATAGACCAGCCGCTCGCCATGCTGAAATTGCGCCTCGGGGCTGGTGGCAAACAGGCTGTAGGTGATGATGGTGGCCGTCATGGTGACCGCCATGTAAGTGTCGAGCAGCGCCGCCGGGTAATGCTCCATCACGGCCCGCTGGTTGGCGACCTCATGAAAACTCTCGGCTTTGCGCTTTGAAAATCCCAGGAACAAGGCGATGAACAAACCCGTGAGCAGCAGCCAGCGTGAAGGGGGAATGCCCACGGCCAGGGTGCCCGCCAGAAGCCGGAGCATGAAGCCGCTGGCGATGATAGACACGTCAACCACCGGAACGTGTTTGAGGCGCCAGGAATAAGCCAGGTTCTGTGCAACATAAATAAAGAGCAGCACGATCAAGGTGCGGTTATCTGCAGCGAGCCCAACCCCGGCAAATAACAGAAGCAGGGCTAGCGCCAAGGCGGCGGGAGCACCCACAACACCGCTGGCCAGGGGACGTTTGCATTTGGTGGGATGCAGCGCATCACTGGCGCGGTCGCGCCAGTCGTTGATGATGTAAACCATGCTGGACAGGCAGCAAAAAGCCGCGAATGCCACGGCTGTTTTCTGCAGGATGGGGCCGTTGCTCCATGATTGACTGAACACCAGGCCGGCAAAGACGAACACATTTTTAAGCCATTGGTGGGGTCGCATCAGCGCGACCAGACTGCGCAGGAACTCCATGCGCTCAGGCACTCAAGGCATTCATCTGCGGGCGGTAGAAAATCTCAAGAAATTTCCATACCAACCATCCCCCCAGCAGGGTGACGGGGAAAGCCCAAAGTACATCGCTGAGCCAATGGGCACCCACTGAAATACGTGCAAAGCCGATGAGGCCGCCAGCGATAACGCCCGTAGCCACCCAGCCCCAGCGCCGTCGCCTGTCCAGCAGCATCAAGGTTGCAAAGAAAAAACCACAAGCAACATGGCCGCTTACAAACGAACAGTTGTCCTCGCATTGGTTGGTTTTGACCAGCGCCGAGGTGAACTTGCGTTCGCCTCCAAACTCGGTGACGTGGAAGGGCCTGGCTCGCAGTCCGTTTTCTTTAAGCGCGGTTGTCATCAAGCCAGGACCCAGCGTCAACGTTAATCCGACAAAAGCGATAGGCAATGCCAAGTGCCGCAATTTGGGTACCAAACTGGCAACAATCCATGCGGGAATGCACAAAAGAACCAGCACGCGAAAAATGGTCGGGATGTGTTCATTGACCAGCTCTACCCATAACCAGGGGGATATGTTGGAGATCGGTTTGGGCTGCAAAAAATAAGCAGCCACTGCAATATCCAGGTTGGGGAAAAGTGCCGGCACCAAAGCCGCAGTCGTGGATGCCGCCAGCAGGAGCAGATAAAAAGAAGAAGAACGCATATTCAGTATTAAGTACGGGACAAGGCGATTCTCGCCATCAATTCAATCAGGCGGACATCTTCCCCGATGGCTATTTTCAAAACGAAATCTATTTGGGGATAGCTTGCTCTCAGGTCCGAGATGAGCACGGGCAAGTCTTCCCGCGCGTGTTTGCCAACACCCAGAAACATGGGAACGACAGTGATGGACTGCACCCCGGCAGCGGCCAACTCTGCTACACAAGCCGGCAAAGTCGGGGTGGACAGCTCCAGATAGGCGCACCGTACCAGTGCCTGGGGTTCCAGTTGCCTCGCATAAGTGGCCACGGCCTCGATGGATTGACGCCAAAGAGGGTCGCGCGAACCGTGCGCAAAAAAAATGGTGCCATGAACGGCTGCTGATGGAGTCACTGTGTACCTACCTTCTCAATACCAGCCATCCAAATGCAGCCAGCGACAGCATGGCATAGATCAGGCCAGGCAGTGCTGCCGTCAGCCAGGGTTGCCAGTGCCGCAATTCCCCGACGTAACCAAATACGTTGTTGAGAAAGAAGAAGCTGATGCCGGCCAAAACACCGCCAAATACATAGACTGAAATACCTTCAGAGCGGAAGTGAAGGTAAGCAAAAGGCAGGGCCAGCACCACCATGACCAGACAGCTCAAGGGATAGAAAACTTTTTTCCAGAATTCGATTTCATACCGCTGGGCCGTTTGTCCATTGGCGTCGAGATGCCGAATGTATTCAAACAGGTCAATGGTGCTCATTCGTTCCGGTTTGAGCACGGCGGCAGACACCATTTCAGAACTGATTTGCGTGGGCCACCGGTAAGTTGGAATCCGGCTTTTGTCGATCCGTAAAGTATCCGTCCCGCGGGTTGTAAATTCGGTTCTGTCGGCCTGCTCGAGCAACCAGGAATCATCAGAACCAAAACGTGCTGTTTCGGCGCGGGTCATAGAGACAAGCAAGCCTTGGTTATCGAACTCATAGATTCGCACTCCGCGCATATTGCCATCCGAGGCAATGGCCGTGACATTGGCTGCAAATTGACCGTAACTTTGTTTTTCCTTGAGCCAGGCCCCTGTTTGGCCCACGGTGATATTGCCTTTAAAGCGGGCCTTGAGCAGTTCCGCCGTGCGGTCTGCCCAAGGCGATACGTAATCGCCAACAAGAAACGTTAAAACCACAAACCCTGCGCCAGCAACGAGCAGCGTCCGCAAGGCACGCCATGGACTCAGGCCACTGGTGCGCAAAATGGTGAACTCGGAGCTTTGCGCAAACCGGGCCATGACAAAGATCGTGCCGATCAGCACGGTGATCGGCAACAATTCATAAAGATGGCTGGGCACCATCAGGGCCACATAAGTAAAGGCCTGTGGCAACTCGTATCCCAAGCTATCGGGGCGACCGATGGATTGAAGTTGGTCAACAACGTCAAAAAAGGAAAACAGGGCGAGAAAACCCAGCGTTACAAACCCTACGGCACCGAATACTTCTCCATAGATCAGGCGTCTTAATGTTTTCAATTCTGTGACTTTCGCAGACGTGTTGTGGAAAGACCGGGCAAAAATCCCCAGTTCCAGTTGTTATGTCGCTTCGCCAGCCATAAGAGACCAATGGCCAGCACGCCCCCATGCAGTAGCAGGTTGAATTCACCAAAACCTATTTTTTGAGTGGCAATCCAGTTTTGTCCCATATTCAGAAGGTTGAGATAGATTTGAAACGCAAACAGGGAGAAAACGAGATTGCCCGTGCGGCCAACGCGCGGATTGACACGCGAGGAGGCGATGGCAATGATCATCAAATTTATGGCGGCCAGTGCAAATCCAATTCGCCATGACAATTCACCCCAGTGGGCCGGCGAAGGTTTTTTCACTAATTCAAGAGTAGATACTGTATTAAGCGGGATGTAGTTTTTGGCGTCCAACTGATCTGAGCTGATCTTGGCTCCATATTCTTCAAATTCGCTGACTTTCAGTTCAGACATGCCTTTGGTATTTTCCAATCGCTGGCCGTTGCTGAGCAGTAAAAAATGGTCTCTTCCAATAAACTGGGTTTTTCCCGTGCGGGCGGATGTAATCGTTTCTTTGCCATTTTCATTGGTGGCAATAAAAACATTGCTGCCAGTTTTTTCGCCTGTGAGATTTTTCTCAACGAAGAAGACCCGGTTACCCCCCGCTGATTCCTGAAACTGGCCCGGCTCGACACGTTCCAGATCCCCTCGTTTCTCATACTGGTCTTTCATGTCCTCAATTTGCTGGTTGGACCAGGGCAAAACAAAAAGTGCCAATCCCGCCACACCCAGTAAAACAGGCCATGCAAACCGGAACAATGGTTTCAGCAAGCCGGTCAGCCCGATACCACTGCCAAACCAGATGACCATTTCACTGTCACGATATAGACGCGATAGCGTGGCAATGGTTGCAACAGATAGCGCCATCGTCATGATGTTGGGGAGAAAAGCTAGCACGTTGTAGCCCATCACCAACATGACGTCTGAGGGGTTAAAGCTACCGCGCGAAGCCTGTCCGAGCGTGCGAATCAGGGTCATCGTCATGACCACAGTGACAAGCACAATCAGAGTCGCGCCAAAACTGCGTGCCAACTCTTTGCGAATTGAGGAATGGAATAACATTGACTGAGAATTTGCGGGGCAAATCGTTGCTACGTCCAACCGAAACAACGATTTGCCTCAACTATTATGAAACTTTGCGAAACAGACGGTGACTGCGTAAAGCGAGCCAACTCTGTCCCAAACTGATTAAACCCGAATTATGAACTTCGAACTCAAGACATTTGACCTTGCCGGTGTTGCAAACGAGAAATGCGATGCACTGATTGTGTTGTCAAACCAATCCTTCAAACCGGGGAAAGACGTTTTATCGATGCTGCTTGCGCAGTCCCTCAAGACGCGCGATCTGGATTCGATATCAGGTAAGCCATTGGTTTTGTATCGTCCCGCCGGGACCGCGTGCACCTATGCCGTATTGGCTGGCATTGGCGAGGGTTCAGCGAAAGATGTACGCAAGGCCGTAGCCGCTGCCGTGACCGCAGTCAAAGGCAGCAAGATCAAAAAACTGGTCATTTGTTTTGCCGCCTTGCCCGAAGAAGATACCGTCCGCGCCGCCGTGATGGCTGTTGCAGAGGCCAGTTATGTGTTCACCACGACGAAATCAAAGCCTGAGGGCAGGGCGATTCAGCGCGTTATCGTGGGATTGCCAAATTCAGCCAAGCTCAAACCGGCTTTTGATCGTGCGGTTGCGGCTGTGCTGGGAATTGAGTTCGCCAAAGAATGGGCGAATCGACCCGCAAACCATGCCACGCCAACCTTGTTGGCCGGGGCCGCACAGTCATTGACCCAGTTTCCGATGATCAAATGTGAAGTTTTCGGCCCCAAAGAGGTTGCCAAACTGGCGATGGGCTCTTTTATGGCGGTGGCCCAAGGGTCCGAAGAACCCTTGCGCTTTATTGTGTTGCGCTATGACGGTGCCGTGAAGTCAAAAGCGCCCACGGTGTTGGTGGGCAAGGGCATTACTTTTGACAGTGGTGGCATTTCCATCAAGCCCGCCGCCGAAATGGATGAGATGAAGTTTGACATGTCTGGCGCGGCCAGTGTGTTGGGCGTTTTTCGGGCCTTGGCCGAGTTGAAGCCGGCCATCAACGTGATTGGCTTGATTCCCGCTTGCGAAAACCTGATCAATGGCAAAGCTATCAAGCCGGGCGATGTGGTGACCAGCATGAGCGGGCAAACCATTGAAATTCTCAATACCGATGCCGAAGGTCGCCTGGTGTTGTGTGACGCGTTGACTTATGCGGAGCGCTTCAAGCCGCGTGCCGTGGTCAATATTGCCACCCTCACCGGTGCCTGCGTGGTTGCTTTAGGCGCTGTGCGCAGTGGACTGTTTTCGGCTGATGATGAACTGGCTACAGCCTTGTTAGCTGCGGGCGAAGCGTCCTCAGACCTGTGCTGGCGCATGCCGCTGGACGACGATTACGCTGAAGACCTCAAAACCAATTTTGCAGACGTGGCCAATGTGGCCGGACGCGCGGGAGGGGCCATCACCGCAGCCAAATTTTTACAGCGTTTCACAGGAAAATTCCCGTGGGCTCATCTCGACATAGCCGGGACAGCGTGGAAAAGCGGAACAGCCAAAGGGGCGACCGGTCGCCCTGTCGCCTTGCTGCTTGACTACCTGTTGGCCTCTGCGACTCAAAAGTGACATTGCAAGTGACCGAGATAGCATTTCACTTTAATGCGCCTGACCGGGTGGCCTATGCCTGCCGGTTGTTGCGCAAGGCCGTCAGTAGTGGCGCCAAGTTGGTTGTGACGGGCTTGCCGGACACGCTGCAGCAACTTGATGCTGCTTTGTGGACTTTTTCTCCTACTGATTTTGTACCGCATTGCTTTCTGGAGAGCGATACCTGTGTCATTGCGGCTTCGCGGGTGATTTTGGCCGAGTCAATCAAAGGAGTGCCACATCAGCAGGTCTTGCTTAATCTGGGTTACGTTGTCCCCGATGGTTTTGAGCTGTTCAAACGCGTCATTGAGGTCGTGGGACTGGATGATGAGGATCGCCAGCTGGCACGCAAGCGCTGGAAACACTACAAAGATCTGGGCCACCCCATCACGCGCCACGATCTCCATTTGAAGGCTTCGCATTGATGAGCACAACGCCAAAAAATCTGCCACGCTTTTTGCCCACGCTGACCGAAGTGGTGCACCCCTCCTCTCTAACCCGGGCGACAGTTGTTGCCATGCCAGATATTGAGGACACTGTCTGGTTCGTGATGCAGCGGGTCAATCAGGTGATTGAGCATCGACTTCGTGAAGAAGCCGATGCCATGCTTCGGACAGTTGTGGCTGAGCAATTCAAGACTTTGGGGATAAACCTTCGTCAAGAATTGGAAATTGTTGTAAGACAAGCAGTGTCTGAGGCCATGACATCGCAGATAAATCAACATTAATTGAAATACAGAGGATCAAGCGTGCGGCTTGGTATCTTCCCTATGCTGTTGGCTTGAAAATTGCGTTATCGTGTTGGATGTGGAGCTATTTAATTCACATTTTTCTTAAATTTGGAGTTGTCTATGCATATGAAATTGAAAATCACCGTTGCTGCAGCGATTGCCTTTGCCTCCGGCATGGCACTGTCCCAGGAAGTCATCAAGATCGGGCACGTTGGCCCTACCTCGGGTGGCATCGCTCACTTGGGCAAGGACAATGAAAACGGTGCGCGTTTGGCTATTGAAGAATTGAACGCCAAAGGCCTCAAAATTGGCGGAAAAGCAGTGAAGTTTGAGCTCCTGGCGGAAGACGACGCTGGCGACCCAAAACAGGGCACGACCGTTGCCCAAAAATTGGCTGATCAAAACGTTAAAGGCGTGGTTGGTCACTTGAACTCGGGTACTTCGATTCCTGCTGCCAAGATTTACAGCAACGCAGGCATTCCTCAGATTTCCCCATCCTCTACGAATCCCAAGTTCACTCGCCAAGGCTTCAAGACCACTTTCCGTGTCGTGGCGGATGACGTGCATTTGGGCGGCACACTGGGCAAATACGCGGTCAACACGCTCAAAGGCAAATCCATTGCGGTGATTGACGACCGTACTGCTTACGGTCAAGGCGTGGCTGATGAGTTCGAAAAAGCAGTCAAGGCTGCTAAAGGCAATGTGGTTGGTCGTGAATTCACCACCGACAAAGCAACCGACTTCATGTCGATCCTGACTACGCTCAAGGCCAAGAAGCCTGATATCGTGTTTTTTGGCGGTATGGATGCGGTTGCTGGACCCATGTTGCGTCAAATGAAATCACTGGGTATCACCGCCAAATTCATGGGCGGTGACGGCATTTGCTCCGCAGAACTGGCCAAGTTGGCCGGTGATGCCATGGCCGATAACCAAGTCTATTGCGCAGAAGCTGGTGGTGTTGAAGGTCAGCAAAAAGCCGGCATGGATGCGTTCAAGGCCAAGTTCAAAGCCAAGTTTGGTACAGACGTGCAGATCTACTCACCCTATGTGTATGACGCTGTGAACGTCATGGTGGCTGCCATGGTCAAGGCCGGCTCTTCTGATCCAGTCAAGTACTTGCCCGTGCTGGCTAAAACAACGGACTACCCAGGTGTGACTGGCCCTATTTCGTTTGACGAAAAGGGTGACATCAAGGGCGGCGCTTTGACTCTCAAGACGTTCCAGGGTGGTAAAGCCGTGGAATTGGCCGTCATTCGTTAATCTGTTTGCTGGCGCCTTGAGCGCCTGCCTGCAAAAAGCCACCTTAAAGGTGGCTTTTTTCTTGGGCTTTGGCTAATGCCTCTGAAATTGCCTCTGGCGTCAGTTAGAATTCAGCACGCTGGATCGGTGGATGAGCGGTTTAAGTCACACGCCTGGAAAGCGTGCGAGGGGTAAAACCCTCCGCGGGTTCGAATCCCGCCTGATCCGCCAGTTACATGTTTGAATCATCCGCAAACATACAAAACCCCGCAGTTTTCACTGAAAGCTGCGGGTTTTTTGTTTTCTGATCCCCAGGTTACCCTCGTTGCGATTGCACCATTTTCATGGCCGATGAAATCAGCGCTGACACTTCGGTCATATTGCTGGGCACGATCAGCGTTGTCGTGGCATCAGCCGCCACTTTCGAGTAAGCGTCTACCGCTCTTTCTGCCACCTTGAGTTGCACAGCCTCGGCGCCACCGGGCTGGCGAATGGCCGCCGCAATGCGTTCAATCGCTCCGGCAGTGGCTTCGGCCACGGCGGTAATCGATTGAGCATCACCCTGTGCTTTGTTGATGACGGCTTGTTTCTCACCTTCAGAGCGGGCAATGAACGCCTCGCGTTCCCCGGTGGCGATGTTGATTTGTTCCTGGCGACGACCTTCAGAGGCGGCAATCAGCGCACGTTTTTCACGCTCGGCAGTAATTTGCTGCTGCATGGCGTGCAAAATTTCTTTGGGGGGTGTCAGATCCTTGATTTCATAACGCAGCACCTTGACGCCCCAGTTCAGTGCAGCTTCATCAATTGCCTGCACCACTTGGGCGTTAATGATGTCCCGCTCTTCAAATGTTTTGTCCAACTCCAGCTTACCAATCACAGAGCGCAGTGAAGTCTGCGCCAGTTGGGAAATAGCCGTGATGTAGTTACTGGAACCATAACTGGCTCGCATCGCATCAGTCACCTGGAAATACAGGATGCCGTCCACCTGCAACTGGGTGTTGTCACGCGTGATGCAGACCTGGCTGGCGATATCCAGTGGAATTTCCTTGAGTACGTGTTTGTAGGCGACTTTGTCGATGAACGGCATCAAAAAGCTCAGGCCGGGCGTGAGCGTGCCGTTGTATTTTCCGAGGCGCTCCACAACCCAGGCGTGCTGCTGTGGCACGACTTTGATGGACTGCGTGATGAAGATCACCGCGATCACAAACAAGATAATTGCAAATTCCATTAAGTTCTCCCGTTAATTTAAATAAAACAAAGCTGATGAATAGTCATACCTTCTGGACGATCAGCCGACTGCCGACCACTTCAACTATTCTGTGAATTCCCGGGGAGTGCATCGCACCCGGGGCAAGCGATACCTGCCAGTTGGCACCCCGGTATTTCACGCTGCTGGTTCCGTCCGGGTTCCAGTTGTCAACTTGCACGGTTGATCCCACATCCATATTGACATCGTGGTTGGCACTGGCGGGCAAGGCAGAAGGGGATTTTTGTTTGTAGCCACGCCAAGCGACGACGGCGCCTCCGCCAACGAGAGCCGCCACAACCAATTGAACAGGAACGCTAGCGCCTAGATAAGCGGCGATGGCGGCGGCGCTCAAGCCCATCGATAACATCAGCAAATAAAACGTTCCAGTCACCAATTCGACCGCGATGGCCGCACCTGCAAACACCCACCAGATCGTTGATTCAGCCATATTGCCCTTAAATGTGTTGCTATCACTACATTTTGGGCTAAAAAAAAGAGCTGGCGAGCGAGCTGACTTAATAAGTCCTTACACTTCGCGCCTGTTTCTTATTTTTCCCGTGCCTGGCTGGAGTTCTCAATGAAGTTTCGCTTTCCTATTGTCATCATCGACGAAGATTTTCGGTCCGAAAACACCTCCGGTCTGGGGATTCGGGCGCTCGCCCAAGCGATTGAGACAGAAGGATTTGAGGTGCTGGGTGTCACCAGTTATGGCGATCTCAGTCAATTTGCCCAGCAACAAAGCCGCGCCAGCGCCTTTATTTTGTCGATTGACGATGAAGAGTTCACCCCCGGCCCTGATCTGGACCCGGCGGTACTGAACCTGCGCCATTTCATCGAAGAAGTGCGCCGCAAGAATCTCGATGTGCCGATCTATATTTATGGTGAGACGAAAACATCGCGTCATTTGCCCAATGACATCCTGCGCGAGTTGCATGGCTTTATCCATATGTTTGAGGACACCCCGGAGTTCGTGGCGCGCCACATCATTCGGGAAGCCAAAAGCTATCTGGAGGGCGTGCAACCGCCATTTTTCAAGGCTTTGCTGGACTATGCCGAAAACGGTTCATATTCATGGCATTGCCCAGGGCACTCCGGCGGCGTTGCCTTTCTGAAAAGCCCGGTCGGCCAGATGTACCATCAGTTCTACGGCGAAAACATGCTGCGCGCCGACGTTTGCAACGCGGTGGAAGAGCTTGGTCAGCTGCTGGACCATGACGGCGCCATTGGAAAAAGCGAGCGCAATGCGGCGCGTATTTTTAACGCAGACCATTGCTTTTTTGTCACCAACGGCACCAGCACCAGCAACAAGATGGTGTGGCACCACACGGTTGCGCCGAATGACATCGTGGTGGTAGACCGCAATTGCCATAAATCGAACTTGCATGCCATCATCATGACCGGGGCGATTCCCGTATTTTTGAAGCCCACGCGCAATCATTTCGGCATCATCGGGCCGATTCCGAAGAGCGAGTTCGAGCCTACGGCCATCAAAGCCAAAATCATGGCCAACCCCTTGATTCGGGAGCATCTGCAAGGTGTGGACGCCAGCAAGATCAAGCCCCGCATCCTGACCCTGACCCAGTCCACCTATGACGGCGTGCTGTACAACACCGAAACGGTCAAAGGAATGCTGGACGGCTATGTGGAGAATATCCACTTTGATGAAGCCTGGTTGCCCCATGCCGCGTTTCACCCGTTCTATGGCACCTACCATGCGATGGGGAAAAACCGGACACGCCCCAAACATGCCGTGGTCTATGCCACGCAGTCGATTCACAAATTACTGGCCGGTATCAGCCAGGCCAGCCATGTTCTGGTGCAGGATTCGCAGAACGTCAAGCTCGACAAGCATCTCTTCAATGAGGCGTATCTGATGCACGCCAGCACCAGCCCTCAGTACAGCATCATTGCCAGTTGCGACGTGGCCGCTGCCATGATGGAACCTCCCGGCGGCACCGCCCTGGTGGAAGAAAGCATTGCCGAGGCGCTGGACTTTCGCCGTGCCATGCGCAAGATTGATGAAGAGTATGGCGACGACTGGTGGTTCAAGGTGTGGGGGCCGGACAAGCTGGTGGACGAAGGCATCGGCCGCGCGGACGACTGGATCATCAAGGGCGAATCCGCGAAGGCCAAGGCCGGCGTCAACTGGCACGGTTTCGGCAAGATGGCAACCGGCTTCAACATGCTCGATCCGATCAAATCCACCATCGTGACGCCCGGCATGGACTTGAGCGGCAAGTTCGCCAAGACCGGCATCCCGGCCAGCATCGTGACCAAGTTCCTGGCAGAGCATGGCGTGGTGGTGGAGAAAACCGGGCTCTACAGCTTTTTCATCATGTTCACCATCGGCATCACCAAGGGCCGCTGGAACAGCATGCTGACCGCCTTGCAGCAATTCAAGGACGATTACGCCAAGAACCAGCCGATGTGGCGCATCCTGCCGGAGTTTTGCCAGAAGCACCCGAAATACGAAAACATGGGTCTGGCCGATTTATGCCAGCATGTGCACCAGCTTTACGCCAAATACGATATTGCGCGCCTGACCACTGACATGTACCTGAGCGACCTGACGCCTGCCATGAAACCCAGCGATGCCTATGCCCACATTGCATTGCGTAAAACCGAGCGCGTGGAGATTGACCATCTCGAAGGCCGTGTGACGGTTGGGCTGGTCACGCCTTATCCACCCGGCATTCCCCTGTTGATTCCGGGGGAAGTGTTCAACAAGAAGATCGTGGACTACCTCAAGTTCTCACGCGAGTTCAACGCCCAGTGTCCAGGCTTTGAGACTGATATTCATGGCTTGGTGGAAGAAGAGGGCGCTGACGGCCTGACGCATTACTACGCAGACTGCGTCAAGGTGTAACGCAGTTGCTATAGTTTAGATAGCTGCTAGCGCACGTTCCACGTGGGCTATCAGCTATTTTTGCTTAAGAAGTCGGGGTTTCGACCACCGCCACAGCCGTTTGGCTGACACCGCAATCCACATAAGAAATCTGGCCCGTCATGCCGGAGGCCAGGTCGCTGAGCAAGAAGGCAGCGACGTTGCCCACTTCCTCGATCGTCACATTGCGTTTGAGCGGGGAGGCGGCTGCCGAAATGCTCAGCAGCTTGCCAAAATCCTTGATGCCGCTGGCCGCCAGTGTCTTGACTGCGCCTGCGCTCAGGCCGTTGACGCGCATGCCGCGCGGTCCAATGGCATCAGCCAGGTAACGCACCGACGACTCCAGCGACGCTTTGGCCAGGCCCATGGTGTTGTAGCTCGGCACCACGCGCACGCCACCCAGGTAGGTCAGGGTGAGCAAGGATGATTTGTCGTTGAGGTAGGGCAGGGCCGCTTTGGCCATGGCGGGGAAGCTGTAAGCGCTGATGTCATGCGCGATGCGGAAGTTTTCGCGGCTCAGGCCGTCCAGGAAGTTGCCGGCAATGGCTTCGCGTGGCGCGTAACCAATGCTGTGAACAAAGCCATCAAACATCGGCCAGGCAGCCGACAAGTCAGTGAACAACTTTTCAATCTGCGCGTCGTCACCAACATCGCAATCGAAGACCAGTTTGGAATTGAAATCTGCCGCGAACTCGGTGATGCGGTCCTTGAAACGCTCGCCAACATAGCTGAAAGCCAGCTCGGCGCCTTGTTCATGGCAGGCCTGCGCAATGCCATAGGCAATGGAGCGTTTTGACAAAACACCAGTAATCAGCAGTTTTTTTCCGGTCAGGAATCCCATATCTTCTCTCTTCTCTAAGCAGGTGAATCGCCACCATATCGGCAGCACCAATTGATGCAGAATTGTCGCATGCGAAGTCTGTTGTTTTTTTTGCTGTGCGCAATGTCCGCTCCGTCGTGGGCGGCGCATGGTTACGCCCTCTGGGGCGACCTCAAATACGCTGCCAATTTCCCGCATTTTGACTACGTGAATGCCAACGCACCCAAGGGCGGTGAGTTGCGCCTGGTCAGCAACCTGCGGGTGTCCACTTTCGACAAATACAACCCTTTCACGATCAAAGGCTCCGCGCCGGCCTATCTGTCGGATCTGATGTTCGACTCGCTGCTGACTGGCTCGCTGGATGAAACCGGCTCCGGTTATGGGCTGCTGGCGGAAGATGTCGAGGTGGCCAGGGATGGCTTGAGCGCCACCTTCCGTTTGCGGCCTCAGGCGCGCTTTCACAATGGCGACCCGGTGCTGGCCCTGGATGTGAAACACAGTTTTGACACCTTGATGGGGCCGCACACCTCGCCTGCGTTCAAGAGTTTGCTGGAGGACGTGACCGGGATTGAAGTGCTGGATGAGCGCACTGTGCGCTACCGTTTCAAAAAACCGAACCGCGGGCTCCCGCTCACGGTCGGCGGTTTGCCGGTTTTCAGCCGCCAATGGGGCATGGAGAACGGTAAACCCAAATCGTTTGACCAGGTAGTCATGGATATTCCCATTGGCAGCGGACCGTACAAGATCGGTCCGGTGCGCTTTGGCAAAGACATCACCTATGTGCGCGACCCCCAGTACTGGGCCAAAGACCTCAACGTGAAGCGCGGCAGCAACAATTTCGAGCGCATCACCGTCAAGATTTACAAGGACAACACCGCCCGGCTGGAAGCCCTCAAGGCCGGTGAGTTCGACCTGATGCGGTTTTTCTCGGCCGGCGACTGGGCACGTCGCGTCAATGGCAAGCGGTTTGCGACCGGTGAACTGGTCAAAAGCGAGTTCAAACACAGCTTGCCGACCGGCTTTCAGAGCTATGTGCTCAACACCCGGCGCGATAGCTTCAAGGATGTGCGCGTGCGCCAGGCGCTCGGTCTGGCACTGGATTACGAGTGGATGAACCGCCAGATGTTCTACAACGCCTACCAGCGCGTCAACGGCCTGTTTGGCAACACCGATTGCCAGGCCAGCGGCACGCCCGGCCCGCAGGAACTCGCCTTGATGGAGCCCTGGCGCAAAGACATTCCGCCTGCCGCTTTTGGGCCGATGACGGTGGCGCCGCGTACCGATGGCGATTCGTCATTGCGGGCAAATCTGCGTCAGGCGCAAGCCTTGTTGAAAGCGGCTGGCTGGGAGGTGCGGGATGGTGCCTTGCGCAACGCACAGGGCAAGGCGCTTGAAATCGAATACCTCGACAGCAACGAAGGCAGCGCGCGCGTGGTCACGCCCTGGGCGCGAAATCTCGAAAAACTTGGTATCCAGCTGAACTTTCGTCCGGTGGATTTCGCGCTCTACCAGCAGCGGCTGCAGAAATTCGAGTTTGACATCACCTCCATGGCCTATGGCGGCACACACAACCCTGGGCAGGAGTACGCCGATCTGTTTGGCTCCAAAGCGGCAGACATTGAGGACTCCGGCAACCTGACAGGCGTGAAAAGCCCGGCCGTTGATGCCTTGATTGGCAAGATGACCAGCGCCAAGACCAAGGCCGAACTGTTGCCGGCCTGTCGCGCACTGGAGCGCGTCATCAGCCACAGCCATCTGCTCATTCCGCAATGGGCGGCAACGACGCACCGCATGGTGTACAACAGTTGGCGCCTGCAAAAGCCTGACGCCATGCCGCCTTATGCGCCCGGTGAGGGCTGGGCCATTGATACCTGGTGGGCCAAATAATCATGTTCGTTTACATCCTGAAACGCCTGTTGTTGATGGTGCCCACGCTGCTGGGGGTGCTGTTGCTGACCTTTGTTGTGGTCCAGTTTGTGCCGGGCGGCCCGGTGGAACAGTACATGGCCGAGGCCAAAGCGGGGACAGGCAGCAGCGCTGAAGGCGGTGGCCTGAGCTACCGCGGCGCGCAGGGGGTGGACCCGAAACGGCTGGCACAGATCAAGGCCTTGTATGGGTTTGACAAGCCGGCCCATGAGCGTTTCTTCCAGATGCTCGGGCAGTTCGCCCGCTTTGACCTGGGCAAAAGCTTTTTCCAGAACAAGGAAGTGTCCCAGTTGTTGTGGGAGAAGCTGCCGGTGTCCATCAGCCTCGGGCTGTGGACGTTTTTCATCAGTTACCTGATTGCGGTGCCGCTCGGTGTCGCCAAGGCGGTGCGGGCGGGTTCACGCTTTGACTTTGTCACCACCTTGCTGGTGCTGGTGGGCTATGCCATTCCGGGTTTTGTCTTGGGCGTGGCCTTGCTGGTCATTTTTGGCGGCCAGTTGCAGTGGTTTCCCTTGCGCGGTTTGACGTCCAGCAACTGGGATGAGCTGAGCTGGGGCGCGCGCATTGTGGATTACCTGTGGCACATCGCCCTGCCGGTGACAGCCATGGTGCTGGGCAGTTTTGCCGTGACCACCATGTTGACCAAAAATGCGTTTCTGGAGGAAATCCGCAAGCAGTACGTGGTGACGGCGCGCGCCAAAGGGCTGGACGAGCGCCAGGTCTTGTGGCGCCATGTCTTTCGCAATGCCCTGATTCCGATCATCACGGGCTTCCCGGCCGCGTTCATCGGGGCGTTTTTTACCGGCTCGCTGCTGATCGAGACGCTGTTTTCCCTCGACGGCCTGGGCCTGTTGAGCTACGAGAGCGTGATCCGGCGCGACTACCCGGTGGTGCTGGGCACGCTTTACTTCTTTACGCTGATTGGCCTGGTGACCAAGCTGATTTCCGATTTGTCTTATGTCTGGGTGGATCCGCGTGTCAAATTTGACTAAGCCCCCCGAAGCGGCCTCTGGCCGCCCCGCAAGCACGCCCTCGAAGTCTCCATCACCCGGACGACGCGCTTGGCTGCGCTTCAAACGCAACCGCCTGGGTTATTGGAGCCTGCTGGTTTTTTGCACGCTGGTCATCTTGAGCCTGTTGGCTGAACTCATCTCCAATGACCGGCCGCTGCTGGTGCGCTACCAGGGAACGACTTATTTCCCGATGGTCAAGGATTATTCGGAAAAAACCTTTGGCGGTGACTTTGACACGGCCACCGATTATCTGGACCCCTTTATTCGGGAGCGTTTGTCGCAAGCCGGCAACTGGGCCTTGTTTGCGCCGAATCCCTACGGCCCCAAAACACTGAACTACTTTGCCAAAGAACCCAATCCGTCAGCGCCCAGCCGGGACAACTGGCTGGGGACCGATGACCGGGGACGCGACCTCTTGGCGCAGTTGATCTACGGCTTCCGGGTCAGCGTGTTGTTTGCGCTGGCGCTCACCGTTACGGGCGTGGCGCTGGGCGTGATCACCGGGGCCGTACAAGGTTTTTTTGGCGGCAAAACTGATTTGGCGTTCCAGCGTTTCATCGAAATCTGGAGTTCCATGCCCGAGCTGTACCTGCTCATCATCTTCAGCGCGGTGTTCGCGCCCAGTCTGGCTTTGTTGCTGATCCTGCTCAGCCTGTTTGGCTGGATGGGCTTGTCAGACTATGTGCGGGCCGAATTTCTGCGCAACCGGCAGCTCGATTACGTGCGGGCGGCAAGGGCGCTCGGGGTGAGCAACTGGCAGATCATCGTTCGCCATTTGCTGCCCAACAGCCTGACGCCGGTGGTCACGTTTTTGCCCTTTCGCATGAGCGGCGCCATTCTGGCCTTGACCTCGCTGGACTTTCTGGGCCTGGGCGTGCCGCCCGGTACGCCCTCGCTGGGCGAACTGCTGTCGCAAGGTAAAAACAACATCGACGCTTGGTGGATTTCGCTCGCCACGTTCTGCGTGCTGGTGGTCACCCTGTTGTTGCTGACCTTCATGGGCGACGCGCTGCGCGATGCGCTGGACCCGCGAAAGGTAGAGAAATGACCTCCACGCTTGTGCCGCATTCACCCTTGCTGACGGTTCAGGGGCTTCGGGTTTCGTTTGCCGGCAAAGAGGTCGTGCACGGTCTCGACTTCTCGATTGCCCCGGGCGAAAAACTGGCGCTGGTCGGGGAATCAGGCTCCGGCAAAACGGTCACCGCCTTGAGTCTGTTGCGTCTGGTGCAAAACGCTGACATCAGCGGCCAGGCCTTGTTTCTGGGGCGTGACCTGCTGACCATGCCAGAGCGCGAAATGCGCGGCCTGCGCGGGCAGGACGTTTCCATGATTTTTCAGGAGCCCATGACGGCGCTCAACCCCTTGTTCACCGTGGGAGACCAAATTGCCGAGGTTTTAGAGCTAAAACAGGGTCTAGCCCGCGTCCTCTGTGCGCAAGAAGCTATTAAGTTGATAGCGGAAACCGGTATCGCCGAGCCCGAGCGGCGCGCCCGCGCTTATCCGCACCAGCTCAGCGGGGGTCAGCGCCAGCGCGCCATGATTGCCATGGCGCTGGCTTGCCAGCCTAAATTGTTGCTGGCCGACGAGCCCACCACGGCGCTGGACGTGACGTTGCGCGGCCAGATCCTGGATCTACTGGCCGGTTTCCAGCAAAAAAATGGCATGGCCGTGCTCATGATCACCCATGACTTGAATCTGGTGCGGCGCTTTGCCGACCGCGTCATCGTCATGGAAAACGGTCATATCGTGGAGCAGGGCGCTGTGGCCGAGGTGTTTTCGCAGCCGCAACACCCTTACACCCGCCGCTTGATTGACAGCAAACCGGTGCGCGATGTGCTGGCAGTGCATCCGGCCGCGCCAGAAAAAGCGGTCTTGCAGGCTCAGGCCCTGCGCGTCACTTACCCCACGCCGCTATCGGGCTTCAAAGGCTGGTTCCGGCACGGCGAGTTCGTCGCCTTGCAGGGGGCTGATTTCAGCCTTCAGCCGGGGCAGACCCTGGGCGTGATGGGCGAGTCCGGCTCGGGTAAATCCACCTTGGCGCTGGCCGTGCTGGGTTTGATCCCGTTCAGCGGCGACATGCAGGTAACAAAGCAAGCCTGGGGCCTGAACGCGGCCCGCAACCAGGCTTTGCGCCGCGTGGTCCAGGTTGTTTTTCAGGACCCTTTTTCATCCCTGTCGCCGCGCCTGACAGTGGAGGAAATCGTGGGTGAAGGGCTGCTGGTGCATGAACCGGCTCTGACGCCAGCAGCGCGCCGCCTGCGTGTGGTGCAAGCGCTGGCAGAGGTTGGCATGGGGGTGGGTGTGGATGAAACCCAGCTCGCCAGTCTGCTGCAGCGTTACCCGCATGAGTTTTCCGGTGGACAGCGCCAGCGCTTGGCCATCGCCCGGGCGCTCATCATCCAGCCCAAAATCCTGGTGCTGGACGAACCGACCAGTGCGCTGGACGTCACGATCCAGAAACAGGTCTTGCAGTTGTTGCAGCGCTTGCAAAAAGAGCATGGTTTGAGTTATCTGCTGATCACCCATGATGTGGACGTCATCCGGGCCATGGCCCATGAGGTCGTGGTCATGAAAGACGGGCATATTGTGGAGTCTGGCGCCGCCGATGCGGTGCTGGAGAACCCGAAGCACGATTACACCCGCGTTTTGCTGGCTGCGGCCGGATAAATCCTTCAAAATCAAGGCACTTGCACCTGTTTTCGGGTACAATCCAAAGCTCACGACCAAACGGGCGGGTATCTACCGCCCGTTTTTTTTGGTCGATTGTTTTTGCATCGCAACATATATACACGTGGCACTGAAAGAAATTATTGAGCAAACCGTAGCCGGTCTGGGCTACGACCTGGTGGAAACCGAGCGTTCCGCGGGTGGGCTGTTGCGCATCACGATTGACTTGCCCTGGACGCCCCCTGCTGAAGGTGTGGCGCCTGAGCAATTTGTGACGGTTGAAGATTGTGAAAAAGTCACGCGCCAACTGCTGTTTGCGCTTGAAGTGGATGGCATTGATTACAAGCGGCTTGAGGTGTCCTCGCCCGGTATTGATCGCCCTTTGCGGCATGAAAAAGATTTTGAACGATTTGTAGGTCATGAGATCGATGTCAATCTGAAGGCGCCCATCGGAGCAGCGGCGGCTGGCCAAGTCAATGCCACCCGCAAGAAGTTTCGAGGCACGCTGGAGCGCACGCAGGATGAAAACGGCGTTGCTGGCTGGCAAATCGTCTGGAGCGATGCGCCCGTGGGCAAGCCGGGTCAAAAAATGAGCAAGAAGAGAGTGCCGGCACCGGTGCAGGCCTTGGGCTTTACGCTGGATGAGTTGCGGGAGGCCCGGTTGGCACCCATCGTCAGCTTCAAGGGTCGAGGCGCCAAGGGCGACTCAGAATCAAATTTGGATTTGAATTGAAACAGGAGAGTTATGGCATGAATCGCGAAATGTTAATGCTGGTAGAGGCCATCTCACGCGAAAAAAATGTGGAGCGTGATGTGGTGTTTGGCGCTGTCGAGGCAGCGCTGGCACAAGCGACGAAGAAGCTTTCTCAGGGTGATGTGGATATTCGCGTTGCGGTTGATCGCGACAGCGGTAAATACGAAACGTTCCGTCGCTGGCATGTGGTCCCCGATGAGGCGGGCCTGCAATTGCCTGATCAGGAAATCCTGTTGTTCGAAGCCAAAGAGCAGATTCCCGATATCGAGGTGGACGAGTACATCGAAGAAACGGTGGAATCCGTGCCGATTGGTCGCATCGGAGCCATGGCTGCCAAGCAAGTCATTTTGCAAAAAATTCGCGATGCCGAACGTGAAATGTTGCTCAACGATTTCATGTCACGTGGCGACAAGATTTTTGTCGGCACGGTCAAGCGCATGGACAAGGGTGACCTGATTGTCGAAAGCGGCCGTGTTGAAGGCCGCCTGCGTCGCAGCGAGATGATTCCGAAGGAAAACCTCCGCATGGGTGACCGTGTTCGCGCCATGATCATGGAAGTGGACCTGACCCTGCGCGGTGCACCGATCATTTTGTCGCGCTCGGCGCCCGAATTCATGGTGGAGTTGTTCCGCCAGGAAGTGCCCGAAATCGAGCAGGGCTTGCTGGAGATCAAATCCTGCGCCCGTGATGTCGGCTCCCGCGCCAAGATCGCCGTGTTGTCGCATGATAAGCGGGTTGATCCCATCGGCACCTGTGTCGGTGTGCGTGGTACGCGTGTCAATGGCGTCACCAACGAGTTGGCTGGTGAGCGCGTGGATATTGTGCTGTGGAGCGAAGATCCAGCCCAGTTTGTGATTGGTGCACTGGCTCCGGCCAATGTGACATCCATCGTGGTGGACGAAGAGCGTCATGCCATGGATGTGGTGGTGGATGAAGAAAATCTCGCCATTGCCATCGGTCGCGGCGGCCAAAACGTGCGCCTGGCGTCCGATTTGACCGGCTGGAAGATCAACATTCTGGATGCCGCCGAATCTGCGCAAAAACAGGCTAGCGAGACCGATTCCGGTCGCAAGCTGTTCATGGAAAAGCTCGATGTGGACGAAGAAATCGCCGATCTGCTGATCGCCGAAGGTTTCACCAGTCTGGAGCAGGTCGCTTACGTGCCGCTGGAAGAAATGCTCGAAATCGAGAGTTTCGACGAAGACACCGCCAACGAACTGCGTACCCGGGCCAAGGATGCCCTCCTGACCATGGAAATCGCGCAAGAAGAGAGTGTTGAAGAGGTTTCGCTTGATTTGCACAACCTTGAAGGCCTCACCCCCGAACTGATCGGCAAACTGGCAGATAGCGGCGTTCACACCCGCGATGATCTGGCCGACTTGGCCGTTGACGAACTCACAGAAATTACCGGCCAGTCTGCGGATGAGGCCAAGACCTTGATCATGAAGGCGCGCGAACATTGGTTTACCAATGACGCCGCTTCTCAAGAGTAATGGTCATGAAAGGTTACACAACAAATGTCCAGTACGACCGTCGCCGAGTTTGCAACAGAACTCAAAAAATCAACCGATACGCTGCTTGAGCAGTTGAAATCGGCAGGTGTGGCCAAATCGGCCGCTTCTGACAAGCTGACAGACGCTGACAAACAGCTTCTGTTGAGCCATCTGCATGCCAGCCATGGCACCAGCAGTCCCGAGCGCAAGAAAATTACGCTCGTCAAGAAGTCAACCAGCGAAATCAAGCAGGCTGACTCCAGTGGCAAGGTGCGCACCATTCCCGTGGTGATGCACAAAAAACGCACCTTTGTCCGTCGTGAAGACGGCGTGGAGGTCGCGGTTGATGCGCCCGAAGCCGTCGAGCATGAAGTCGAGACGGCACCGTTGATCGACAACGCCGAACTGGCGCGTCGCGAAGAAGAGGCGCGTCGCCAGGCTGAATTGATCCGTCGCCAGGAAGAAGAACTTATCGAGCGTCGTCGCCAGCGCGAAGAGCAGGAAGTCCGCACGCGTGAAGCCGCTGAGGCCGCTGCAGCGAAGGCGGCTGAAGTCGCTGCTTCTGCGGCTGCCGCAGAAGCTCTTAAAGAGAAAAACAAGCCTGTAGCCCCCGTCGCGCAAGCACAGGATGCTATTGATAACGCAGCAGCCAAGGCCGCTGAAGCGGCCGAAAAAGCCGATGGCTTGGCCAAAGCACAAGTGCTGGCCACAGAAAAAGCCGCCGCTGATTCGAAAGCACGAGCGGCTGAAGACGTCGCGCGGGCGGCCGACCTGGGTGACCGCCGGCGCAAGGCAGAGGCTGAAGCTGCTGCCATTCGCTTGATGATGTCGTCACCAGCGAAAAAGGCACCACCACCACCCAAAAAACCTGAAGAAATTAAGGCTGAAGCGGCCAAAGCAGGCATCAAGGGAACACTGCACAAACCAGCCGCTGGCGCAGTACCTGCCAAACCGGCCAAGCCTGGCGCTCCCGCTGCTGCTCCGGCTGCCGCAGGCGCTGGAAAAGAAGTCAAGTCGGCCAAACTCTCCAGCAGTTGGGCTGGTGATCCGAAAAAGAAAAGTGCCATTCCCACCCGTGGCGCCACTGGCGCACCCGCTGGTCGCGGCACCAACTGGCGTGCCCCGGCACGCGGTGGCAAGCGCAGCGGCAATGACCGTGATCGTGATGAAAACCGGGTGCAAGCCGCCCCAGTTGAAGCGCGCGTCATTGAAGTACATGTGCCTGAAACCATCACTGTGGCCGAGTTGGCCCACAAAATGGCCGTCAAGGCGTCAGAAGTCATCAAACATTTGATGAAACTGGGTCAGATGGTCACCATCAATCAGCCGCTGGACCAGGACACCGCCATGATCGTGGTGGAAGAAATGGGCCACAAAGCGATTGTGGCTGCGCTGGACGATCCAGAAGCATTCACCGATGATGAAGTGTCCCAGCAGCATTCGGAATCGTTGCCCCGCGCACCGGTTGTGACGGTCATGGGTCACGTCGATCACGGTAAAACGTCTTTGCTGGATTACATTCGCCGTGCCAAAGTGGCGTCGGGCGAAGCCGGCGGCATTACCCAGCACATTGGTGCCTACCACGTGGAAACACCACGCGGCATGGTGTCCTTCCTGGATACCCCCGGTCACGAAGCCTTTACGGCCATGCGTGCCCGCGGCGCCCAGGCCACCGACATTGTGATTCTGGTGGTGGCAGCCGATGACGGCGTCATGCCGCAAACCAAAGAGGCCATCAAGCACGCCAAGGCGGCCGGTGTCCCGATCGTGGTGGCCATCAACAAGATTGACAAGCCCGATGCCAACCCGGAACGCGTTAAAAACGAGCTGGTGGTGGAAGAAGTCATTCCTGAGGAATTTGGTGGTGAATCACCGTTCGTCTCAGTCTCAGCCAAAACTGGTTTCGGCATTGATGACTTGCTGGAACAAGTGCTGCTGCAAGCTGAAGTGCTTGAACTGCGTGCCCCGGTTGACGCCATGGCCAAGGGTTTGGTCATTGAAGCGCGACTTGACAAGGGTCGTGGCCCCGTGGCTACCATTCTGGTTCAGTCTGGCACGCTCAAGACCGGCGACGTGGTGCTGGCGGGTTCGACCTATGGCCGTGTGCGCGCCATGCTGGATGAAAACGGCAAGACCATCAAAACAGCGGGTCCTTCGATTCCGGTCGAAATCCAGGGTTTGACGGAAGTACCTTCCGCCGGTGACGAGTTCATGGTGATGTCGGACGAGCGCCGTGCCCGTGAAATTGCCACCTACCGTGCCGGCAAGTTCCGTCACACCAAACTGGCCAAGCAACAAGCCGCCAAGCTGGAAAACATGTTCACCGACATGGCCGCCGGTGCGGTCAAGATGGTTCCGATCATCATCAAGGCCGATGTGCAAGGTTCGCAGGAAGCCCTCGCGCAGTCGCTGCTCAAGCTCTCGACTGACGAAGTCAAGGTGCAGTTGGTCTACACCGCTGTGGGTGCGATCAGCGAATCGGATGTGAATCTGGCGATTGCCTCCAAGGCCGTCATCATCGGCTTCAACACCCGTGCCGACGCCGGTGCGCGCAAGTTGGCTGAGAACAACGGTGTCGACATCCGCTACTACGACATCATTTATGACGCCGTGGATGAGCTCAAGCTCGCCATGTCGGGCATGTTGACGCCGGACAAGAAGGAAGAAGTCATCGGTACCGCCGAGATTCGTCAAGTCTTCAAAGTGTCCAAGATTGGCTCGATTGCCGGTTGTATGGTCACGGCCGGTGTCGTCAAACGTACTGCGCGTCTGCGTCTGTTGCGCGACAATGTGGTCATCTACACGGGTGAACTCGACTCGCTCAAACGTTTCAAGGACGATGCGAAGGAAGTCAAGGAAAGCTTCGAGTGCGGCTTGAATATCAAGAACTACAACGACATCCAAGAGGGTGACGTGCTGGAATTCTTTGAAATTCGCGAAATTGCCCGTACTCTTTGATTGGAACCAGCATAAATCGTGCGACTCAAGTCAAAAACCCCTAACCGCAGCTTCAAGGTAGCCGATCAGATCCAGCGCGATCTGACCGAGCTGATTGCACGCGAGCTCAAGGACCCCCGGGTCGGCATGGTGACGATCCAGGCGGTGGAAGTCACGCCTGACTACGCCCACGCCAAGGTGTTCTTCAGCCTGCTGGCGGGCGACC
This sequence comes from Pseudomonadota bacterium, assembly GCA_040385425.1. Classification (GTDB taxonomy): domain Bacteria; phylum Pseudomonadota; class Gammaproteobacteria; order Burkholderiales; family Burkholderiaceae_C; genus Rhodoferax. The sequence continues at coordinate 50,840 of JAZKHK010000066.1, forward strand.
CCAAGGCCTGTACCGAAGGGCTGAACCAGGCCGCCGGCTTTTTGCGGGCGGGCTTGTTCAAGCGGCTGCACATTCACACCGTGCCGACACTGCATTTCCTGTTTGACCAGACCACGGAACGGGCTGCCGACATGAATGCCCTGATCGCGCGGGCCGTGGCTTCACGCGCCAAAGAGGACTGAACCGATGAATGCGCCGCGTGCACGGGTTGCCAGGCGCCCCGTGCATGGGGTGCTGCTGCTGGACAAGCCTTTGGGCTGGTCGAGCAATGATGCTTTGCAGAAAGTCAAATGGTTGCTGCGGGCGGAAAAAGCAGGCCATACCGGCACGCTGGACCCCTTGGCAACCGGTGTGCTGCCCCTGTGCTTTGGCGCGGCCACCAAATTCAGTCAGCTCCAACTGGATGCTGACAAAACGTATGAAGCAGTGGCGCGACTGGGTTTGAAAACCAGTACCGGCGACGCCGAGGGCGATGTGATTGAAGAGCGGGCAGTGAACGTCACGGAGGAAGACCTTCAAAATGTCCTGCCCCGGTTTACCGGCCTGATTCGGCAAGTACCGCCGATGCACAGTGCCCTGAAGAAGGATGGCAAGGCCCTGTACGAATATGCGCGTGCGGGCATTGAAATCGAACGGGAAGCCCGTGAAGTCACAATTCATGAGCTAAAAATGGCTCTAGCCCCCGTGGAATGTGCGCAACCAGCTATCAATATGATAGTGAAGTGCAGCAAGGGGACGTACATCCGTACGCTGGGCGAGGATGTGGGTGAAGCCCTGGGCTGTGGTGCCCACCTGAGTGCCTTGCGCCGGGTGGATACCGGTGGTTTCCATGTGTCGCAGTGTGTGACGCTGGCGGCGCTGGAAGCCATGTCGGAGGAAGAAAGACTGGCCTGCCTGATGCCTGTGGAGTCGCTGCTTGGCGAGCACACGGTTGTCACGCTGGACAGCGAGAATGCAGGACGTTTTCTGAGTGGCGTGCGCCGCCGGGGAAGCTGGCCTGACAACGCACAAGTGGCAGTTTATGGACCTTCAATTGGCTCTGAACTGGCGCCTCGTGCCTTATTGGGGACCGCCCACATTGTGGCCGGTGAACTGATACCGGGGCGGCTGTTGAGCCCGCTTGAGATTGAGCAGATCAACAGATCTTTGACAGATTGACAGACGATTGTGGGACAGGCTTGAGCGAAGCGGCGCTCTGTCCTTAACTAATTTAGAAAGTGAACCATGACCATTAAGCAAATTCGCAACATCGCCATCATCGCCCACGTCGATCATGGCAAGACCACTATGGTCGACCAGCTCCTGCGCCAGTCCGGCACCTTTGCCGACCACGAAAAAGTGGTCGATACCGTGATGGACAACAACGCCATCGAAAAAGAACGTGGCATCACGATTCTGGCCAAGAACTGCGCTGTGACCTGGGAAGGCACGCACATCAACATCGTTGACACTCCCGGACACGCCGACTTCGGCGGTGAAGTGGAACGCGCACTGTCCATGGTGGACGGCGTGGTGTTGCTGATTGATGCGCAAGAAGGCCCCATGCCCCAGACCCGCTTTGTGACCAAGAAGGCGCTGGCCCTGGGTCTGAAGCCCATCGTGGTCGTCAACAAGGTGGACAAGCCCGGTGCCAATCCCGACAAGGTCGTCAACGCTGCGTTCGATTTGTTCGACAAGCTGGGCGCGACCGATGAGCAGTTGGACTTCCCCGTGGTTTATGCCTCCGGCATCAACGGCTGGTCGTCGCTGGAAGAGGGCGCGCCTGGTGAGCAGTGGGGTCCCGACATGTCGGCCCTGTTCAACACCGTGCTCAAGCATGTGCCTTCGCAAAAAGGTGATCCCGCAGCACCGCTGCAACTGCAAATTTCTGCGCTCGACTTTTCGACCTTTGTCGGTCGTATCGGTGTCGGCCGCATCAGCCAGGGCACGATCAAGCCGATGATGGACGTGCTGGTGATGGAAGGCCCGGACGGCAAGGCTGTCAAAGGCCGTATCAACCAGGTGCTGACGTTCCAGGGCCTGGAGCGCGTGCAGGCGACGGAAGCCGGTCCCGGCGAAATTGTGCTGATCAACGGCATCAATGAAATCGGCATTGGCGTGACCATCACCGACCCAGTCAATCCGGCACCGCTGCCCATGCTCAAGGTCGATGAGCCGACCCTGACCATGAACTTCTGCGTCAACACCAGCCCGCTGGCCGGTCGCGAAGGCAAGTACGTCACCAGCCGTCAAATCTGGGACCGCCTGCAAAAAGAACTGCAACACAACGTGGCCCTGCGCGTCAACGAAACCGACGAAGAAGGTATCTTCGAAGTCATGGGCCGTGGCGAATTGCACTTGACCATTCTGCTGGAAAACATGCGCCGCGAAGGTTACGAGATGGCTGTCTCCAAGCCACGCGTGATGTTCAAGGAAATCAATGGCGAGAAGTGCGAGCCGATCGAGTTGGTCACAGCCGACATCGAAGAGCAACACCAGGGCGGCGTGATGCAGGCCCTGGGCGAGCGCAAGGGCGAGTTGGTGAACATGGAGCCGGACGGCCGTGGCCGTGTGCGTCTGGAATACCGCATTCCGGCGCGTGGCTTGATTGGTTTCTCCAACGAGTTCCTGAATCTGACCCGTGGTTCCGGCCTGATCGCCAATATTTTCGACTGCTACGAGCCGCACAAAGGCGACATCGGCGGCCGTAAAAACGGCGTGCTGATTTCCATGGACGCCGGTGAAATTTTCACCTACGCACTGGGCAAGCTCGACGACCGCGGTCGCATGTTCGTCAAGCCCAACGATCCGGTGTATGAAGGCATGATTGTGGGTATCCACAGCCGTGACAACGATCTGGTGGTCAATGCCACCCGCACCAAGCAGTTGACCAACTTCCGCGTCAGCGGCAAGGAAGACGCGATCAAGATCACGCCACCGATCGAATGCACGCTGGAATACGGTGTGGAATTCATCGAGGACGACGAATTGGTCGAAATCACGCCCAAG
>JAZKHK010000066.1:53837-68655 GCA_040385425.1 Pseudomonadota bacterium
GGCTGTGCTGTTGATGGTGGCGGTGACCCTGCTGTGGTCCACCGCTGGCGTGGTCACGCGCCAACTGGAGTCCGCCCGCAGTTTCGAGATCACGTTCTGGCGCTCCGCGTTCACTGCCTTGTCGCTGCTGGTGATCTTGCCGTTTTTTCAGGGGCGTCAAGTCTTTCGCCAGATTCTGCAAGGCACCACCACCTTCTGGATTTCCGGTGTTTGCTGGAGCGTGATGTTTACCGCCTTCATGGTGGCATTGACCCTGACCAGCGTGGCCAATGTGCTGGTCACCATGGCGCTGGGGCCTTTGCTCACCGCACTGGTGGCCCGGATATTCATTGGCCACCGCATTCCCCTGCGCACCTGGATCGCCATTTTTGTAGCCGGCGCCGGCATTGTTTACATGTACGCCGCCCAGGTCGCCGATGCCTCCTTGGTCGGTACGCTGGTGACACTGTGCGTGCCTTTGGCCGGTGCGGTGAACTGGACGGTGACGCAAAACGCCCACGCGCAGGGCCATGATGTGGATTTGATCCCTGCGGTACTGGTGGGGGCCGTGATTTCGGTGGTGATGACACTGCCGCTGGCGTTTCCCTTTCAGGCCACGTCGCACGATTTGACCTTTCTGGCGTTTCTCGGACTGGGGCAACTGGCGATTCCGTGTGTGCTGTCGGTGATGTGCGCCCGCGTGCTCAAGGCCCCGGAAATTTCCTTGCTGGCTTTGCTCGAAGTTATTTTCGGAATCTTGTTAGCATGGGTTGGCGCGCATGAAATTCCCCGGGACTCCGTTCTGATCGGCGGTGTCGTGGTGATTGGCGCCTTGGTCATTAATGAACTTATTGGTTGGAGAAACAGAGCATGAATTCGCCTATTTCAATACCGTCAGATGACGCTCCCGACGTATTGACTGAAGTTCGCGGGCAAGTCGGTTTTATCACCCTGAACCGGCCCAAAGCGCTCAACGCCCTGTCGCTGCCGATGATTCGTACCCTGACGCAGTGCCTGTTGGCCTGGCAGGACGATCCCGCTGTCCATGCGGTGGCGATTCGCGGTAGCAACAAAACCGGCCCTTTCGGTGCTTTTTGTGCCGGTGGCGACATCCGCTTTTTCCATCAGGCAGCGTTGGACGGCAATACTGAGCTGGACGACTTCTTCACGGAAGAATATGCCCTCAACCACCTGATCCATAACTATTCCAAACCCTATATCGCCTTCATGGATGGCATCGTGATGGGCGGCGGCATGGGTATCAGCCAGGGCGCCAGCATCCGCATCGTGACGGAGCGCACCAAGATGGCCATGCCGGAAACCAATATCGGTCTGTTTCCCGATGTGGGCGGGGGCTATTTCCTCAGCCGCTGCCCGGGGCGCATTGGCGAGTGGCTGGCATTGACCGGCGAGCTGATTGGTGCCGGCGCTGCGCTGGAGTTTGGTTTGGCCGACAGTTATTTTGATGTGGCGCGCCTGGAGTCGGCTTGGCAGGCGCTGGGCAGCGCCCACTTTGATCGGCCTGGCGTGATTGATCAATGGCTTGCTATGTTTTCAATAGCTGCTCCGGCTTATTCCACAAGGGCTACAGGCCAAATTGATCAATATTTTTCTTTAACATCAGTTTCTGACATCGTTCATGCCCTGGAGGCGGATGCGAGCGACTGGGCGCAGCACACGGCCGCCACCCTGCGCCGGCGCTCGCCGCTGATGCTGCACGTGGTGCTGGCTCAAATACGCAAAGCGCGCGACATGACGCTGGCCGACGATCTGCGCATGGAGCGGGACATGGTCCACCATTGCTTCCATACCGAGCATCTGGGGCGCTCTGGCGCCCACAGTGAAACTGTTGAAGGCATCCGCGCCCTGGCGGTGGACAAAGACAACACACCGCACTGGAACCCAGCGCGCATTGAAGAGGTCAGCGCCGACATGGTGGCGCCGTTCTTCAGCAGCCCCTGGACGCCGCAGGCGCATCCGCTGCGCGGGCTGGAATGAGGGGGCTCAAAGCTGCTGAAAAACCGCTTCAGCCAGCTTCATGAGATCACCGCGCGGCACCGGCCCGGCCAGGGCATAGCCAAAGCCTTGGTCGATCCAGTAAAAATTGGGAATAGCCCCGTCGGTTGCGAAGTGAAAACCGGTTTCATAAGCATCCGCTGCGGCTGGCGTCTTGTTCAGCGCGCCAAGATAAAGCGTGATCCGGGTGCCGGCTGTATTCTGGAACATGAATTGCGCCCTGGCACCCGCATCGCCCGGCAGCAGGCGACCGCCGACCAGCTCATAGCCTTGTTCCGACAGATGGGGGACCTTGAGCGGCCGGCCAAGGCGCTTGGAGAGCCACTGAACCAGGTGGGCTTGATCAGCGGCAGCGACTTCCACCGGGTGGCGCACCTCAGGGGAATACACCACGTGGGCAAAGCTGGCTTGCCTTGAAAAATCCTGCGCCGCCTGGGCTTTGCTCATGGCAGGCGAGGGCGCTCCGGCCAACCGGTCACCGTGCCAAGCCAGGCTGCCTAACCAGCCAAGCCCAAAAGCCATCACCACCCCGGCCGCCATGCCACCCCAGCGCCACCAGGCATTGACATCCTGCTGGGCGCTGGCTGCGTGAAGTGTGGCGCCCATCAAGGGCGAGGGAATCGGCTCGTCCAGAACGTCCTGATAAAGACAGCGCAGGGCGCTGCGCTGTTGCTGCCACTTCAAAACCGTTGCTTGCGCAGTGGGCTGCTGCGCCAGGCGCACCTGCAGGTCCGCATGTTCGGCAGGCGACAACTGGCCGTCCACAAAGGCGTGGAGTTCATCATCAGAGATAGCTTGAGAAGGGCTGCTGTTCATTGCTTTTCCCGTCGCTCATTTAAGGCGGCGCAAAGGGGTGGTGGGGTAGGTTGATGTGGATTTGTTTCCGGCACTGCTGGCCGGCGCATCCATGAGCGCCTGCAAACGGCTGCGCGCGCGTGACAGGCGGGACATCACCGTGCCAATCGGAACGCCGGTGATGACGGCGACCTCGGCGTAACTCATATCCTCAAGGCTGACCAGCAGCAAAACAGCGCGCTGGACCGGTGGCAGACACAGCAGGCAGCGTTTCAAATCCAGTGTCTGTCCCAGGCCCATATCAGGGGCGACTAGTTCATCGGCTACATCGTCGATATCGACCGAACTGCCTTGCCGCACAGAACGGCGCGTCTGGTTGGCAAACAGGTTGTGCATCACGGTGAACAGCCAGGCCCGCAAGTCAGACCCCGCCGTCCATAAACGCCACTTGCTGCAGGCGCGCTCCAGCGTGTCTTGCAGCAAGTCATCGGCCGCCCAAGCGTCACCCGTCAGCGCACGCGCATAACGGCGCAGTGCAGGAATTTGCTCAACGATGGGTTGACGCATGGGGTCCGGAGGCGAAGAATTTATGGTTTGGCGATCTGCCAGACCTTGTTGAAGCCGTCGCCCGTTTTGTCGCCTGGCTTGCTGTCCTTGGACCAGAAATACACCGGTTTGCCCTTAACGGCCCATTGCCGGGTGCCGTCATCCCGCGTGATGATGCTGAAGTTACCAGACGCTTGGTCAGCCGCTGCCGCCATCATGGGCGGCCAATTGGTCGCGCAAGGGCCGTTGCACATGGATTTGCCGCTGCCAGCAACGTCTTTGTCAAACGTATAGAGCGTCATGCCATTGGGGCCAACCAGCATGCCGTGCGCGGCCATGGGGGCGGTGGCCTGAACGGATGCGCAAGCACCCAAAAAGGCAAGTGACAGGGCAAGTAAGGTGCGAGAGTTGAATTTCATGATGACTCCTGGGTAGATGGACGCAAACCCGCGTTTGCAATCAGATAAACACCGGCACCCCGGTGTTTATTCCCTGCAGCCGAAAAAAATCAGCGCCGATGAACTTTCAGCGCCCGCTCGACCTCGCGTTTGCCTTCGCGGTCCTTGATGGTGTCGCGCTTGTCATGCTCGGCCTTGCCCTTGGCCAGGGCGATCTCGCATTTGATTTTGCCGCCTTTCCAGTGCAGATTGAGCGGCACCAGGGTGTAGCCTTTTTGATGCACTTTGCCGGTCAGCCGCTTGATCTCTTCTCGGTGCAGCAACAGTTTTCTGGTGCGCACCTTGTCCGGGCTGATGTGGGTGGAGGCGGTGTTCAGGGGATGAATCTGCAGGCCGATGATGAACAACTCGTTATCGCGAATGACCACATAACCATCGGTCAGCTGGACTTTGCCTTCGCGCAAGGACTTGACCTCCCACCCCTCCAGCACCAGGCCGGCCTCCAGGCGCTCTTCAAAAAAATAGTTGTAGGCGGCCTTTTTGTTGTCGGCAATGCGAGTAGCGGTTTCGGGTTTCTTGGCCATAAGTTCGATCTGGAGTTGTGAGTCGTGCGTACAAGGCTTGTCTACAATCCCGCGCAAACCTACATTCTATGAAAACCGTTAGCAAGTCCGTCCTGATCTGGTACAGCCCGCAAGAAATGTATGTTCTTGTCACTGATGTCGAGCAATACCCCAAGTTTTTACCTTGGTGCGATCGCGCCCGCCTGCTCACGTCTGAAGAAAACGGCATGACCGCTGAAATCGGTATTGCGTTCAGCGGCATCCACCAGAAATTCACCACCTCCAACACCCATATTGAGGGTCAACAAGTGATCATCAAGTTGGTGAACGGCCCGTTTTCACATCTGGATGGCGTATGGAATTTTCTGCCGATTGGCGACGGCACGCAACGCGCCTGCAAGGTGGAGTTGACGCTTAACTACAGCTTTGACAATGCCCTCCTGGGCAAGCTCGTGGGCCCTGTTTTTGACAAAATTGCCGGGAGCCTGGTGGATGCTTTTGTCAAACGTGCAAGCCAGGTGTATGGCGAGTGAGATGACGCTTCAAATTACCGTGGTCTATGCACCGAGACCCCGTGACGTGCGGGAGGTTTCGCTGTGTCTTGCGCCGGGCAGTACGGTGTCGCAATCCCTCCAGGCCAGCGGCCTGTTGCATCTTTTTCCCTTGATTAACCAGCCAGCAACCGTCATTGGCGTCTGGGGGCGCAAAGCTGATTTGAACCAGCCCTTGCGGGAAAATGACCGTGTCGAGATTTACCGCCCGCTCACCGTGGACCCCAAGGTGGCGCGGCGGGAGCGTTTTGCCAAGCAGGGCGCGCGCACCGCCGGGCTTTTCAGCAAGAAGCGCAAGGGTGCTGCAGCCGGGTACTGATTCAGGATTGGACGTCGTGCCGACTATCTGCAGTCGGAATCAATGACGGCCTGGATACGTTTCACTTCAGCAGCACGGGCCGCATCATCCATCACCTCGCGTTCGCCTTGTGCGTTGGTCCGGGCGATCCGCATACCGGAATCAAAACTGGTTTTGGCTTGCTTGGCGCGCGCGCAATTTTCTATTTTTGCTTTCAGGATTTTTTCTTCCTCGGCCTTGCGTTTGGCGGCTTCAGCTTCCTCGGCCTTCTTTTTCTTTTCAGCCAGTTCCTTGTCAACGCCGCTGAGTTTGGGGGCGCTGGCCGTTTCTTGGGGTGCCGGGGCCGCGGCGGTGATGGCGGCTGGCTCGGCGGTCACGCTTGCAGAGGTGGCTCTGGCACCTGGCCGTTTCAAAATGTTTTTATCAGAAATGTCGCCCGGGGGCGCACGGTCGCTAAATACCTTGCGTCCATCTTTGTCAATCCACTGCCACTGCGCTGATGCAGCCAAGGAGACCAAACATGCAGCGCCAACTAAAAATTTCTTAATATGGTTCATGCCCCGAGTTTAGCGTCCCCTCATACGTGGGTACAATCCGTCATTTGGAGCTAAGACATGCGCCTAATCGGCAAAGCGCTCACCTTCGACGACGTCTTGTTGGTGCCAGCATTCTCCCAAGTCCTACCTAAGGACACATCCCTCGCTACCCGTTTCTCCCGCAATATCGCGTTGAACCTGCCCTTGGTGTCTGCCGCCATGGACACGGTCACCGAAGCGCGCTTGGCCATTGCCATTGCGCAAGAAGGCGGCATTGGTATCGTTCACAAAAACATGACTGCCCAAGAGCAGGCTGCTCAAGTGGCCAAGGTCAAACGGTATGAGTCCGGTGTTTTGCGCGACCCGGTCGTGATCACACCGCACCACACCGTGCGCCAGGTCATGGACTTGTCCGCTCAACTCGGCGTCTCCGGTTTCCCGGTCTGCGACGGCGGCAAGGTGGTTGGCATCGTGACCGGACGCGATCTGCGCTTTGAAACTCGTTATGACCTCCCAGTGAGTCACATCATGACCCAGCGCGACAAGCTGGTGACCGTGCCCGATGGCACGACACTAGCCCAAGCCAAGGTCTTGTTGAATCAACACAAGATCGAGCGTCTGCTGGTGGTCAATGACGCGTTCGAGCTCAAGGGCCTGATCACAGTCAAGGACATCACCAAACAAACCAGCTTCCCCAATGCGGCGCGTGATGCCCAAGGCAAACTGCGCGTTGGCGCGGCCGTTGGCGTGGGCGAAGGCACCGAAGAGCGGGTCGAAGCTTTGTCGCGTGCCGGCGTCGATGCCATCGTGGTGGACACGGCGCATGGCCACAGCAAAGGCGTGATCGAGCGCGTGCGCTGGGTCAAACAAAATTACCCGCACATTGACGTGATCGGCGGCAACATTGCCACCGGTGCTGCGGCACTGGCGCTGGTGGAAGCCGGAGCGGATGCGGTCAAGGTCGGTATTGGTCCCGGTTCCATCTGCACCACTCGTATCGTGGCCGGTGTCGGTGTGCCCCAGATCATGGCCATTGACAGTGTGGCCACAGCGCTCAAGGGCACCGGTGTTCCTTTGATTGCTGACGGTGGCATTCGCTTCAGTGGCGATATTGCCAAAGCGCTGGCTGCCGGTGCCAGCACCGTGATGATGGGTGGCATGTTCGCCGGTACTGAAGAAGCGCCGGGCGAAGTCATCCTGTTCCAGGGCCGCAGCTACAAGAGTTACCGCGGCATGGGCAGCATTGGCGCCATGCAGCAGGGCAGTGCGGATCGCTACTTTCAGGAGTCCACCACCGGCAACCCCAATGCCGACAAACTGGTGCCCGAAGGCATTGAAGGCCGCGTGCCCTACAAAGGCTCCATGGTCTCCATCGTGTTCCAGATGGCCGGTGGCGTGCGCGCCAGCATGGGCTATTGCGGTTGCGCCACGATTGAGTCCATGCAGAACGAAGCCGAGTTTGTGGAAATCACCGCCGCCGGCATTCGTGAAAGCCATGTGCACGACGTGCAAATCACCAAAGAAGCCCCGAACTATCGGGCAGAGTAAATAACTTTGTGCAACAGCGCTGGCGACGTGAACCGTTGCCAGCGCTGTTTTAACTACTATGCATCAAAAAATCCTCATCCTCGATTTTGGTTCCCAAGTCACCCAGTTGATTGCGCGCCGCATCCGTGAAGCGCACGTTTTTTGCGAAGTTCACCCCTGTGATGTGAGCGATGACTGGATTCGCGCTTATGCCCGCGACGGCAAGCTCAAGGGCATTATTTTGTCCGGCAGCCACGCCAGCGTGTACGAAGAAACCACGGACAAAGCGCCGCAAGCGGTGTTTGAGCTGGGTGTGCCGGTGCTAGGCATTTGCTACGGCATGCAGACCATGGCGCACCAGTTGGGTGGTTTGGTGCAAAGTGGTCACAAACGCGAGTTTGGTCACGCCGATGTGCGTGCCCATGGTCACACGCGCTTGCTTGAGGGCATTCAGGATTACGCCACCGAAGGCCAGGGCATGCTGAAGGTGTGGATGAGCCACGGCGACAAGGTCACCGAGTTGCCGCACGGCTTCAAGCTGATGGCCAGCACCGACAGTTGCCCGATTGCCGGCATGGCAGACGAAGAGCGCCGCTTTTACGGCGTGCAGTTCCACCCGGAAGTCACCCACACCAAGCGCGGTGCGGCGATTCTGGAGCGCTTCGTGCTCGACATTTGCGAGACCCGGCCGGACTGGATCATGGGTGATTACATCAGCGAAGCGGTTGAAAAAATCCGCGCCCAGGTCGGCAGCGAAGAAGTGATTCTGGGTCTCTCCGGCGGTGTGGATTCCTCGGTGGCCGCGGCCCTGATTCACCGCGCCATTGGCGACCAGCTGACCTGCGTGTTCGTGGACCATGGCTTGTTGCGCCTGAACGAAGGCGACATGGTGATGGACATGTTTGTCGGCAAGCTGCACGCCAAGGTGGTGCGTGTCGATGCGGCGGACCAGTTCCTGGGCCATCTGGCCGGCGTGAGCGAGCCGGAAGCCAAACGCAAGATCATTGGCCGCGAGTTTGTGGAAGTGTTCAAGGCTGAAGCCGGAAAACTCAAAAACGACCAGTCGCGCCATGTGGCTTGGCTGGCGCAGGGCACCATTTACCCGGACGTGATCGAGTCCGGCGGCGCCAAGACCAAAAAAGCCGTGGTCATCAAGAGCCACCACAACGTGGGCGGCTTGCCGGAGCAACTTGGCCTGAAATTGCTGGAACCCTTGCGTGAATTGTTCAAGGACGAAGTGCGCGAACTGGGCGTGGCGCTCGGTTTGCCGTACCACATGGTGTATCGCCATCCGTTCCCCGGCCCCGGCCTGGGGGTGCGGATTCTGGGTGAAGTCAAGAAGGAATACGCCGACTTGCTGCGTCTGGCCGATGCCATCTTCATTGAAGAGTTGCGCAACTTCATCGACGAGGAAAGCGGCAAGAGCTGGTATGACCTGACCAGCCAGGCATTTACCGTGTTTTTGCCGGTCAAGAGCGTGGGCGTGATGGGCGATGGCCGCACCTACGATTACGTCGTGGCCTTGCGCGCCGTGCAAACCAGCGACTTCATGACCGCCGACTGGGCCGAGCTGCCTTATGCGCTGCTCAAGAAAGTGTCCAGCCGCATCATCAATGAAGTGCGCGGCATCAACCGGGTCACCTACGACGTGTCAAGCAAGCCGCCAGCCACGATCGAGTGGGAATGATCCGGGCGTAAGACGAGCCTGCAGCATGTACTTGCCATCGCAATTCACGGCCAAGGAGCTCACCTTGGCCGATGGGATGCTCTGCCTGGACCTGAGTGTTTCCGGCACACCCTCATAGGAAATCGAACATGCGCATGATTTTTAGCTTTGTCGGTTTGCTGGTGGTGCTCGCGGTAGTGGCCATATTGGCAAAAAAACAATTGACCAGCGTGACGACCTTGCCGGTCGTGCCCCAGGCGACGTCAACCGATACGAACTCGGCCGCAGCTTCCTCATCCAATTCCCCTGTCAATCCGCGCGAGCAAAGCCAACAGATCCAGCAGCAGGTGCAAGAGCAGCTCAAGCAAGCCATGGATGCGGCAGCTCAAACGCGTGCCGGTGCCGATGAAAAGTAAAGTTTTTAGCTAAAAGTGCCTCTAGCCCCCGTCCTCATTGCGTAGCGAGCTATAACTTTAATAGTAAATTGTGCTTGCTCGTACCCCCAATTCCCCATCGCGAAGCCCATGACCGACGCACAAGCCATGCAACTCGCTTTGGCCCAGGCTGGCTTTGCCGCGGCGGCGGGAGAAGTGCCGGTGGGCGCAGTGGTTGTCAAAGACGGTGTGGTGATTGCCACGGGCCGCAATGCGCCTATCCAAAGTCATGATCCCAGCGCCCACGCTGAAGTGATGGCTCTGCGTTCGGCGGCGCAGATGTTGAACAACTACCGCCTGGACGACTGCGAACTGTTTGTCACGCTCGAACCCTGTGCCATGTGCGCGGGCGCCATGCTGCACGCGCGCCTGAAACGCGTGGTGTTTGGCGCGGCCGACCCCAAGACCGGCGCCGCAGGCTCGGTGATCAACCTGTTTTCAAATGCGCAACTCAACCACCAGACCCAGGTGCAGGGCGGCGTGCTGGCTGATGAATCCGCCGCCTTGCTGCAGGACTTTTTTAAACAGAAACGCGTCCAGACCCGGCTGAGCAGCACGCCCGTGCGCGAGAATGCCCTGCGAACGCCCGAGGCCCGGTTTGATGCGCTGCCGGATTACCCGTGGCCCGCCCGTTACCTGAGTGATTTGCCTGCACTGGCCGGTTTGCGACTGCACTACCTGGATGAAGGTCCGGTGGATGCGCCGCTGACTTACCTCTGCCTGCACGCAGCACCGGGCTGGAGTTACGACTACCGGCACATGATCCCGGAATTGTTGTCCACCGGCAGCCGGGTGGTCGCGTCTGACCTGATCGGCTTTGGCAAGAGCGACAAACCCAAAAAAGAGGCGTTTCACCAATTCAACTGGCACCAGCAAGTCCTGCGGGAACTGGTGGAACGGCTCGACCTGAACAATATCGTGCTGGTGGTGCAGAGCGAACATGATTGGCTGGGCTTGAGCCTGACGCTGTCCGACCCGCAACGCTACAGAGGCTGGCTGCTAACCCCCATCCCAACGGACAGGACGGACGCCGCTTACCAGGCACCGTTTCCCGACCGCGGCCATCAAGCCGCGTTGCAAGCTTTTGCGCGTATCGCAGCAGAATTCGATACGCCCGATGGCGTCCAACTCGCCCGCCAGGTCGCTGATTTCTGGCAGAAACGCGGCTCGGCCTCAAACCCGGCTGTTGATTGATTTATGAAAAAACACATTTACATCTACTCCCCCTCCGGCGCCGTGCGCGACAAGGCTGCTTTTAAACGCGGCGTGGCGCGCCTCAAAACACTCGGGTATGAGGTCGAGATTGATGAAGCCGCACTCGCCAGCCATTTGCGTTTTGCCGGTGACGACGAGACCCGGCTGGCGGCCATTCACCGGGCTGCTGCCAGCGGCGCCGACGTGGCCTTGATCTCACGCGGCGGATATGGCTTGACGCGCATCCTGGGCGGCATCCATTACAAGAAGATAGCCAAGGCGATTGAAAAAGGCACGCTGTTTGTCGGGCACAGCGATTTCACGGCGTTGCAAAATGCCGTTCTGGCCCGCACCGGCGGTGTGACCTGGGCCGGACCGGCATTGGGCGAAGGCTTTGGCGTGGACGGCACGCCCGACGACATCATGGAAGCCTGTTTCGACGATCTGATTCAGGGGCAAGGGGAGGGCGCAGGCTGGCGACAAAACCGGGAAGTTAAGCCAGACACTACCAATTCAATAGCTGCTCAGGCAATGAATGCAGGGGCTACAGCCGAATTTGGCATTAAAAATTCTGTTATTTGGGGTGGCAACCTGTCGGTGCTGGTGTCACTGCTCGGGACGCCGTATTTTCCGGACATCAAAGGCGGCATCCTGTTTCTGGAAGATGTTGGCGAGCATCCGTACCGGATCGAGCGCATGCTCACCCAATTGCTGCACGCCGGTGTGTTGGCTCGTCAAAAAGCGGTTCTGCTGGGTCAATTCACTGAGTTCAAGCTCGTCCCTCATGACAAGGGATTCAAGCTGCAGAGCGTGGTGAACTGGTTGCGTCAGCAAATCAAGGTGCCGGTGCTGACCAATCTTCCTTACGGCCATGTCGCCACCAAAGTGGTCTTGCCGGTCGGCGCCAAAACCGATCTCATGGTGGAAGGACGCGATGCTTTGCTCTTTTGGGGACACGTCTGAGACGGCCTTGTTTTGACCTAAACTGTAAGTCTTTTCAAGAATTGGAATTTGTTAGGAATGGGCGTCCACAAAACTGTTGTATTTACCGATTTATTCGGCAGCACAGGTGCGTTTGAAGCCTTGGGAAATGTCCGAGCAACGCAAGCGGTAACGCAAATCACCACCTGGATCGCCCAGGTGATTGAGGCCCATGGCGGCCATGTGGTGAAGATGCTCGGCGATGGTGTTTTGGCCTTGTTTGAGAACAATCCGTCGGCCATCAATGCCGTGGTGGAGATGCAACGCGTCCATCAACAACGCCAGACCCAGATAGCGTCTAACAACCGCATGCCCATCCGTATTGGAGTGGCCAGTGGGGGTGTCGAAATTGTGGCTGGCGACTGCTATGGCGATGCCGTCAATGTCGCAGCGCGTTTGAGCGATCTTTCCGGCCCTCACCAGATCTGGGCCAATAGCGCAGCCCTGACGGGCGCCGACGAAGCAGATGGCGTGCGTTTTCGTATTCTTGGACCCATCAGCATTCGTGGCCGCGCTGAGCCCTGCACGGTTTATCAGGTCGAATGGCAGGAAGACGTGGCCTCGGATTTCCTCACCATCCAGGCCGACCTTGACCCCCGGATTGATTACGACCAGGTCGATGTGTTGGGCGGACAGATTGAATTGACCTGGCTGGACACCAGCAAAACCTTCAAGTCGTTTGAGATGCCGATTCACATTGGCCGGGGGCACCAGGTCGAGTTTGTGGTCAGCGACCCTCGCGTATCGCGCTCCCATGCCCGCATTGACTGGCGCAATGGCAGCATCATGCTGGTGGACGTCAGCTCCTATGGCTGCTGGGTGCGCTTCTCGGGTGGCGGTTCAGATTTGCTGCTCAGGCGCGAAGAATGTGTCTTGCATGGACACGGTGAAATCGCACTCGGCTCGTCGTTCGCCGATCTCAGTGCGTCTATCGTCAGTTTTTCCGTCTCCTGAGTCAGGAATAGGCTCACGCTAGCTTAGCGTCTCGGGCATATCGCCCGGCACACGGCGAGCACCGCGCTGCTGTCCAGCGTCGGCTCATTGGCACACAAGGCCGCCAACACCAACATGCCCAAGGGATAGCGATCAGCATCAAGGACCGGAACCGACAGGCGTTGGCGTCCGTCGGTCAGGCGGATGTACAAGCCGTGCTCTTGATAAACCATGTTCAGGGTTTTCTTTTTCAGCTTGCCGTGAAACTTGAACTCCAGCTCGGATGACCAGCCCATAAGTATGCCCAGCACCTGGGGCAACTCTCGCAAGGTGAGCATGAACACCACTTTCTCGTCCCAGCGATAGTGTCCCGCCCCGTCACTGGCGGCCCCTTCAATCATCACGGTACACAGTCGGGGCTTGTGCGGCTCCTGGTCTGCCAGATCGGCGATTTCCCAGGTCAGCGCCGCACTTTGCCCAAAAACCTTGCTCTGGCGGCGCATGACGCCAGCGCCCGTTGCTGCAGCGCTTGGGACCGAAGCACGCAAGCGAGCCGATGGAGCAGGGCGCTCATTCGAGTTTGCAGCCTCCTGATCGGGGGGCAACGAGCCCAGCCAGACCCGAAGCCGGGAAGCGGCCTGAGCAGCCAACTCAGCATCATTGCCGCAGAGTTGTTGGCATAAACGTAAAAATTCAACGCACTCGGGCTGCTTGGTGGCATGCTGCAACAGCAGTTCAGCCCGGTACTCGATGGTTTGATCGTGCAAGTTTTGGCGCAGGACCACCGCGCTGATGTGGCGCAAGGCACGCAGCAATTCAAAATCTGCTTCTTCGTCAGCGCCTTTGGCCAAGGCCATCGCGGCGGCTTCAATCTCCATGACTTGAGACGGCCCCAACTCTGCAAGTGCCGTGTTGATGTCCTGGCGGGCGCAGGCCATCCCCCGGTCTTCCATCGTTTGCCAGACAAAGCCGCTGATACGCTGGGCATGTGTGCTGCCGGTGTCTTGTGTCATGTGTCCCTGCGCATCGGTTGACTCAAGTCGACACTGTGCACCACATGCTGGCGCAATCGACCCAAGGCTTGCACGTCCTTGAGGCCGGCACGGCGCAATACATCGGAATCAGGCAGGCCCGCATCCAGCCAGCGCACGATGCACGAATTGCGCAAAGTCATCGGCCCGGCATGCGCCAGCGCCACCTCACCCAACTCCGGGCCCAAAGTATTTTGAATGTGCGCATTGGCGATTGTGAAAAGCGTTTTGGGTGTCAGTCGGCCAGCGCCCTTGCGGGAGATGAAAAGCGGGCTTTGCAGCCCCTCGTGCAGCGCCATAGTCACGCGCAGCCCCAGCCAGGCCATCACCGAGGTCTGGGCGGGCTCCCCCAGCACCAACTCGCGCGTTTGATCAGGCCGTGAACCGCTGATGTGCAACATCGCCGGCTCAGGCGCAGTTTCCCCTGACGGGTGAGGGGGATCCAGCGCCAGCGACGCATTTTCCGATATGTGAAAACGGGGACTGTGGACATCCTGAACATTGAGCGCACTGAGTTCACTCACACTCAAAGCCGCTTGCATCATCAACAGCAGCAAAGCCAGGTTTCGCACCTCGGCCCACGCCATCCCGAAAGCGGGTGGATCGCGCGCCTCGGGTAAGGCGGCGAACAGGCGTTGCCAGTGCGCTCGATGAAAAACCAGGGACTCATGGGCTTCGGTTTTGGAGACGGCGGCCTCATGGTCGGTGGGTACTTCGTCGATCCAGCCGTTGGCGCAGGCACAGGCATAAATTTCCTGCAGCACCCGGAAATAGCGTTTTTGTGTGACGGTGCTCGGGATGATGATGCCGCGTGCGCTGGCGCGAGCCGGCAGGGCCAGCAGAAAGTCGCGCACATCGCTGGAGCGCGCCGTATCCCAAGTCAAGTTGCGTTCAAGCGTAAAGGCTATCCAGCCGTCCCAGACACTTCGGTAACTGGTCACGGATTCCTCTGACAGCGTGCGCAATGCCAGCGCCTGACGCATCCCGGACCAAGCCCGAAATACGCGATCTGAAGACACCAACGGGGATGAATTGGCACCCATGATTTTGAATGTAATCTACATAATAGAAAGCTTCCTTTATTCGCTATTTCCTATTTCCTTGGATAACTTGAAAAGCTCAACCCTTATTTCGCATTCTTGAACGCGTGTCGTATGAGGATAAAAAGAGAACGGATGAAGAAAGGAGTCAGGTCTATCAGGAGAGGGGGAATAGTTATGTTTCATGTAGATTACATTCAATATATCGAGGATGGATTTGATAATGATTGAAAGGGAAGGTTGTCGTTACACCAGCCCAACCGTTGTTGAAAACCATGATTCCGGACAACTGTGTAACTACGAAGGCCAGCGGACTCAACATCATTTACG
>JAZKHK010000066.1:68665-89137 GCA_040385425.1 Pseudomonadota bacterium
GGGCGCAAGACAACATGATTTTTATTAATAAAACTATTTAAAAGAAATTGATTCA
Organism: Pseudomonadota bacterium; assembly: GCA_040385425.1. Lineage (GTDB taxonomy): Bacteria > Pseudomonadota > Gammaproteobacteria > Burkholderiales > Burkholderiaceae_C > Rhodoferax. The sequence continues at coordinate 68,721 of JAZKHK010000066.1, forward strand.
TGCCTGTAGCCAGACCTTTTCACCCGCAAAGTTTCATCGGCCAGGGTGCGATTTGGCAAGTCGCACCCAAAGGTATAGGCTTTTGTCCGACATGCCTAGCCGTTTTGCAACGTCCACCACCCCATGACCTCGCTCTGTCGCGGGTAAAGTCCAGACGGCAGCGATGCGAGTAACAATACCCGGCTCCTGCTTCAGATTCGAGCGCTGGCACCCGGAGGTTTCCTTGCTATTCAGTCACCCTTACCTGGCTGCTTATCGGAATCTTGAATAATGCTCTCCGTAAATGACTTTCATAAAAGGCAACGGCATGGATGATTTATTGGTTTCTTCGGTGGTCCAGGGCGTTGGAATGGCCATCATCTTTTTCCCCATTACCTGGCTCGCGCTGCGAAAGAAGTTCAATTTCAAAAAATTATCGGAATCCCGTGCAGGATTCATATCGGCCCTCTTCGCACTGCCAATCATGAAAGTGATGGGCATTTTTGGCGATGCGGGCACCCAAGTCGGGCAGATTTGGGGATTTCTTGGACCCGTCCTAACCTGCGCCTTGTTGGTCTATCTTTCACGGCCCCAGCCTGAATGACGGTGACAAGTGCCATCTGAACCAGCACGGCGCACCAATTCTTGCAATGCCCTCAGTCCATTCCCTGAAGTACAGCCATCATGGTCGATGAATCAATGTCAAAAAAGCCTGCGGTGGACCCCGTGTTTGCATCCCTGGCCGCCCAGGGCCTGAATCTGCACGCCGTTTTTTCACTGGCGTCCTTGCCCCCCGAAGTTCTGGATACGCTGGCTTTGACCGAGGATGAGCGCGAGCGGTTTCGTCAACTTATCCTGATTGGGCATCGGGGGCGCGACCTTTGGAATACGCTGCAAAAGCGAGGCATGCACGGTAAGCATCCCATTGACGAGTTTGTGACCGAGCGCGTGGCCGCCTGGATGGCGGGGCCACTGCAAGGCCATGCGTGGTGCCAGGTGTTTCCCGGCGCGCACCCGGTGGGCTTGCAGCGTCTGGGCGCCCTCGCGGGCTGGCATCATCCGTCGCCGTTCTGGGTGGGGGTGGATGCAGAGTGGGGCAGCTGGTTTGCTTATCGCGCCGTGGTGCTGGCCGATACCCAGTTGGCGCTGACGCCTCGCCGCGAGTTCCCGTCACCCTGCGATTCCTGCGCCGATAAGCCTTGCATCGCCGCCTGTCCAGCCGGCGCGTTGGCCAGCGAGCGAACGGGGTCATGGCGATTACAGACCTGTTTGGATTTTCGCAAGCGACCCCAATCACCTTGCGAAGACCGCTGTCTGGCGCGCAACGCCTGTCCCGTGGGCGCTGGGCATCGCTACGCGGATGAGCAGGTCGCTTACCACTACCTGCAATCCCTGCCTGTGATTCGGAAGCGATATTGAGGGTGCGGCAACCCATCACGCGATGACCCATTCACATCTGCCCCCCAATAAAAACAAGGCACTGCATGCCATTGCCCTCTTTGAAGGGGTGAAGGGCGTGGCGGCCATCACTGCCAGTATTGGGCTTTTGAGCCTCGCGCACCATGATGTTCGCGTCATGGCCTATGCCCTTATCGGTCATTTCCATCTGGACCCGCAAGCCCATTACCCGCGCATGCTGCTGAACGATGCGACCTGGCTTGCGAATGCCAATCTGCGGCAAACAGTCATGCTGGCATGGGCTTACGCCACCCTACGGTGGCTGGAGAGCTATGGCTTGTGGAAAGACCGGGTCTGGGCTGAATGGTTGGCTTCACTCTCAGGCTCTGTCTATTTGCCTTTTGAACTGCGTCACCTCGTTCAGCACACCACGGTTATCAATGGCATGGTGCTCTTGGGAAATGTCGGCGTCGTGGCTTATATGGTGATTCGGCTGTGGCGACGCAACAATCAAGTCCCAGGCGTGGCTGTTGAGGGGCATTTGCCTGACAGCCGATGACCGGTCGATTCCAAGCGTATTTCATGACGGAAATTCACCATGAATGGTTCGCCGCTTTACGCCTGCCAAACCCCAAAGCCCGCCTCACGCAAATCAATGCCGATTTTAACTTCCCTGTCACGCGCTTGCTCATAAGTCATCGGGTTGAACGCTTCATAGAGGTCGGGCATCAAACGTAAGCCGTACTTTTGAACGTATGTATTGGCCTGAATCCCCGCCTTGTGCTTGTCAAAGCGCAGGTCTGGGTCGAGGCCCGTCATCCCCACGTAGACACAGGGTTTCCCGTCCTGGTAACTCGGATTGCAACGCTTGAATTTAGCCTCATTTAAGACATCTTTCGACAGTTCAACGACATACACGTGATGATGTTTTCGGCATGCCATAGGTGACTCATCAGCCCGCCATTAGAGGCAAGGTTTGAAGTTCCCTTGAAGACAGTCATCGGCCAGCCTTTTGGCCTGTTCCAGCTGCTCAGGAGATAGCTTTCTTGCCACCACATCACGGTTGATGGCCGCCATGCTGTCGCCAGCAGCGACGGCCATGCTCAACCAGGCATAGGCCTTGAGGGAGTCTTGTGCCACACCCCGACCCATATTGAACGCGACACCGAGGTTGGATTGAGCTGGCGGATAGCCGCGGGTGGCAGCCTGTCGCAACCAAAAAAGCGCTTGCCGGCTGTCAACCTTCACCCCTTTGCCAGCTGCGTACAGCAAGCTGAGGTGGAACTGGCTACTGGCGTCGCCGGAGGAGGCCAGTTGCTTGAATGTCGTGAAAGCGGTCGAATAATCACCGCGGTCGCGAGCGTTAATACCATCTTCAAATGGCCCGGGCCAGGCAGACGCAGAGGTCAGCAGCACTGAAATGGCCACCATCAGCCGCAAATATGCATTCAAGCTAAGTCGACCGTTGAGTTTTGTAGATTTCACGGATGGCAGTCTACCGGCAGGGCGTAGTCATGTTCGAACCGTCGCCTTCTCTCAGTTACCGCCACCAAACAGGTCATTGATATTTTTGCTGCCCTCTGAAGTGGCAGGGGACTTCATCGGTGCGCCCTTGGGATACTCCTCGGCAATCCGGTCCTCCCAGTACGTCGCCGGATTGGGCGCGCTGCACAGCCGCCGATAAACCTCTTGCGGCACCTGCTTGTAGACCAGCACTGTCTTGTTGTCCCAATGCAGGTCTAGCTGTTGCGATTGCGAGTCGTATTCGGCTTTCTTGATGCGGCCGCTGGTGAATGTTGTCGTGGGCATGTCGGAGGTCTGTCTTGTACGGTTTGCAAGGAAGGATAGAGCGAATGTCTAAAAATTATGCATTTTTGACCTATGCATGGGTGCCGCCATCAATGGGCTTGTTGCTGTGGTTCAACCACGATTGGGTATTGGTGCACTTTACGTTATAGATGAGATGTTCTGAAATAGCTTATTGCAGCGTCACCAGCCGGTGCAGCCAGGCATAAAAAAAGGGCCCTTCGGCCCTTTTTTTATTCGGATTCGATGTCTGCTTATTCTTACTTCTTGATTAGATAGCCATCCTTGGAATGACCTGCAGCCACCAGTGTTGACAGCCATTTTGGCATCAATCCCCGACCGCTCCAGGACTCCCCCTGGGGGCCCATGTATTTGGCTGGCGCAGGGTTTGAAGACTTGACTTTGGCTTCCTTGATGGGTTTACCCAGCTGTTCCAGCGTGATCCCGTAGGCGGCCATGGTCTCCCTGATCATGGCAATTTTTTCATTTATTTCCCGTGCCTTGATTTCAGCAGCTCGGGCTTGAAGTTCAGCAATCTGGTTCTGGATATCAATAAGTGACGACATTGAACGACCTTGTAGTTATGTTGATAAAAGGAAAATTGTAGCTGCTATTAAAAATACTGTTCAGTACAGTATGTACGTTTCATCAATGAACACCAATTTCATCGAAATTTATGAATATCAGAAGTGATGAGGATAATAAAACAATTTTTGAATCTTTAAAACTGCTTGCTCATCTGAGCATCAGGAATTAATTCAAGCATTGATGTCGGGTTGGATCAGCCGTGCTGTCTGAAGAGCGCGTGAATATATCTTGGTGATTGGATTGTTTGTTTCACGTGTATCTCATGATTTTTCAATTCAGAAGCACGTGGCATGCTCGATATCAATGAATCCTGAGCTGGGTCAGTCCGATCATTGAGTTCCTGATGTGCAAACTCCCGGATCCAAATCGATGTGGAATGTAAACAAAAGTGCATACTTCATCGACTGAGCTGGGAAAATCAACTCAAGAAAGAGAGGGAGTGCATGCCCGCCCGCCTTTTAGCCTTGCCCTTATTGAATCTGGTTGAGTGCTGCTGGGACATATTCAGGGAAGGGGTGGAGGCACCCCAGATCGGTAGCGTCGTTTATTGCGATCTGGCCGCCGGCTATGCCGATCATTCCGGCATCTATGTCGGGAACAACCAGATTGTTCATCTTGACGGCAATGGTTGCATTGAAGTGGCCAGTCCGAAGCGGTTTGTACGCCGGCTCCATGGCTTTAATACGGCCATTTCCATCTATATATCCTGCAAGAACAAAGACGCGGTGGGCAGCGATCAGGTGGCCCAGCGTGCGCTGGACATGTCAGGCGAAAAAATACCCTACAACGTGTTCCTCAACAATTGCCATCGATTCACGTCCTGCTGTCTGTCAGGCAATTCCAGGAGCTCTTTCAAATGCATGTGGATGCTCAAAGCTGAAACCAGGAAAATACTGGGCAGTGATAACTGGCGAGTTTGGAAAAATCATCCGATCCCGGATTAATGTCAATTACTTCAGTAGGTGTGAAGCGATCCACGGAGCAAGATTGAACAGAAGGACGCCCACCTTGAAAAGGTTTTTTTATGAACGGAAGAGTTGATTGCCAGTCACAAACGCACGATTTGAACTGAGAAGGCGTGCAACGGTTTCATGCTGAACTGACTCCTTGATGTCAAATCTGTTGTCAAGTTATATGCAGTCTGCACCTTCCTTAGCTGGGAAAGACAAGTTTTGCTCAGACTTGGCGGGCCCAAGGTCCTAGAGCCGCTTTTTCCATGGAACTCAGCATCCGTTCAAATTTTGCCCCGGCAAGCAAGGAATGCTTAATGAAACCGGCGCGCACGGCTTTCGCATACTGCTCGCGTGCCATGTCAAAAGGAAGGCCAAGCAGGATTTCTGTCAATTTGAACATGATGCATGCTTTCGGAGTTTTGTCAGCTAAGTATAAGGGTTTACCCTTACTTGGGTGTGTGCGATTTTCATTGCAAACCTGCGCGTCGTGCCAGCCTAAGTTTGGGCCTCAATTCGTTCTTGGATGCCAAGTATGTCAATGAGATCGGAACGGTTCATGGAGGCTGAAAGTTAAAAGTCGGGGAGGGCGGATTCTACTGGTGTGGCTGCTGGTGTCCCCGGACAGCGGCACTGCCGCGGTTGACGTCCCCTGCCCAGATCCTTGGGCCAGGGGTTGCATTTAAAATGACGGTCTGTCAGGCGACTCACCGCGGCTGCTTTCCGACTCCGGACCACTTACTTATCAAGGCCCCCATGGTTGCGCCCTACAAGCCACAAATCACCCCCATCTCTTACGACGGCATTGACGGCAATACCCCATCAGGGGCACTGCCAGAATTACTGGACCGGCTGGCCACACGGGGTGGCTTTGACCCGCGCAGCGGCCAGCTGACACCGTTCAAAAACATCAGTGATGATTTTGACGAAAGCCTTATCAACGAAATGCTCGACAGCATGACCGCGGCCGTCGAAGCTGGGTTGGGGACGCCCGCCACTTTCTTCAAGGATTTCTTTGCCACAGACCAGGACGTACAAAACTTTGCCGATGCGCTGGATGACTACGCTGACGAAGGAACGTTCTGGGTCAATGACCGGCACTTCAATGCCTTCATCCATGCCACCCACGCCAGCGAAGAGCATGCCGTGACCTACGCCGCGATGGCAGAACGTATTCGTGCGCTGTTCGAGATCGACCGCGAACAAGCCCAGAAAGCGGCCAAGCTGGCGGCCAGAAAGCCCAAAAATTGATGGGACAGCTATCTTTTCCCGAACCGGTTTCTCTGGCGCTTCATGGCATTTGATAACCACAAACGCGCGGTTCTTTCCATCGCGGCACTGACCCAGCTTGTCGTGATGAAAAGAGGGATGGCGCCCGATGACGCGGCGGGACGGGTGACGGTTGAGTTCCTCGAGCGCCTCGTTATCAATGGCTCGGTCACTGAGCGAGACGAAGTTCTCAAAGCATTTGAAAAGGATGCGTCGTTCGTGCGGGCATTGGCATCAAAACGGGCTCCTGAAACTGCTTGAAAAAGCTAGCTCAAGAGGGGTGGTTCTGAAATAGGAGCCAGCCTTAATAATTGGGTGACCCGCCTGCCAGGGCCAGAGCAGTGACAACGATCAGCTTGACCACCAGCCAGGTCGTCACCACGAAGGCCCAAGATTTCCATCTGCCCCGCAGTGGGTTGCAGGTGTTTTCAGCCAGCGTGAAGACAACTGCGCAAACCGTGCCAAACATCAGCCCGAACAGGCCCTGGTAGAGTTTCTGCAGCCAATATTGCTCTAGGTCTTCCACGATCGGCTGGGCCATTTGCACGATCACGCCGAACAGCAGCCAGCGGACCGTGTAGCCCCGCCACCGATACCAGTGGCTTGCATCTGGCGAGGCCCAATGGGCTTTGGTCGGCATGGATGGCGGCATTCCTTGATTTCCTTGAGGTTGTTGTGAAATTCTAGACAACGGTTTCTTTGCGGCGTTCGCAAGGTCAAACCCCAACACTACTTAACATAATATACATCGTATCAAGTACGTTGTAACAGATTCACCAAGTCCCTTTGGGCTGGCGGCTCCGGATAAAGGCGGAAATGATCTCGGCTGAATCAAGGCGACTGGCACGGTTGGCAAAGTCAAAGGCTGTCAAGCCCAGGTCGTTCTTGAGCATCGGGTCCGCGCCAGCTTCCAGCAGCAGCTTCACTGCGGATGGCGTGCCGTATTGCGCGGCCATCATCAGCGGCGTGGTGTTGTTGGGTGATGCTGCATCGATATAGGCATCGTGATCGAGCAACAAGTTGATCACCGCCAGATGGCCGTGCGTGGCGGCGTAATGCAGTGGCGTCCAGCCGGGTTTGTTGACATCGGCATCTTTATCGATGAGCTGCTGGCAAAGCTCTGTCAGCCCTTGCAGTGCTGCCAGCATGAGCGGGCTTTCATCTTGCGGGGTGCGTGCTTCAACATTGGTTTTGGGCCAGTTGATCAGAATGGTTGCCACCTTGAGTGACGGTTCCCTAACAGCCTGCAGCAAACCATGCAGACCGGCTGGATTGGGCGTATTGGCGTCAAAACCCCGGTTCAATAATTCTGTGATGGTGGCATCATCGTCATGCTTGATGGCCTTGAAAAAATCGTCATAAGAACCCGCATGACATACAGAAAACCCAAGTAAAACAACAAGATATAGGAAACTCTTGAAGTTCAACTTGAAGTTGAAAAAGCCAACGGATTTCACTGCAAAACACCTTTGAACAAGGCTTCAAAGTTACGGCTGGTGATTTCGGCCATTTGCTCTACCGGGCATTGCTTGATGTCGGCCAACTGGGCGGCAACAAAGGGCACATACGATGGATTATTGGTTTTCCCGCGGTACGGAACGGGCGCCAGATACGGGCTGTCGGTTTCAATCAGCAGGCGGTCGAGTGGCACAAATGCCGCCACATCGCGCAGGTCCTGGGCATTTTTGAAGGTCAAAATGCCGGAGAAAGAGATATAAAAACCCAAATCCAGGGCTGCTCTTGCCACTTGGGCAGTCTCGGTGAAGCAATGGAAAACACCGCCAGCACTGCCCGTCGAGCCGTCTTCACCCTCCTCCTTGAGGATCGCTAAAGTGTCGGCGGAGGCGCTACGGGTATGAATCACCAAGGGTTTATCCAACTGCCGGGCCGCGCGGATGTGGGTTCGGAAACGCTCACGCTGCCATTCCATGTCAGCCACGCTACGTTCGCCTAAGCGGTAATAGTCAAGCCCGGTTTCGCCGATGCCGACCACGCGCGGCAGTTGGCCCAGGCGCAACAGGTCTGCCAGACTGGGCTCCATCACGACGTCGTTGTCAGGGTGGACGCCCACCGTCGCCCAAAAGTTGTCAAACTGCGTGGCCAGGCTGTGAACAGCGGGAAACTCTTCCAGCGTGGTGCCGATGCACAAAGCACGATCCACCTGCGCCGCGGCCATGGCCTGCCGGATGGCCGGCAGTTGCGCCATGAGTTCGGGAAAATTCAAATGGCAGTGGGAGTCGGTAAACATAGGAAGTCAGAGAATGCAAATCCAGCGGGCTGGAAAGTGAGCTTTGCGCTCAGAGGGTTTGTGTCTGCCGGTCAGAGCTGAGATGCGCGCCCAGAATCTCTTCAATTTTGTGCTTGAGAAGACGGGACTTTTCATCTTTGGGGAACTGGATGCCAATGCCTTGGGTGCGATTGTTGGCCGCCTTGGCAGGTGTCACCCAAGCCACTTTGCCGGCCACGGGGTAGCGCTGAGGGTCTTCAGGCAGAGACAGCAGCACATACACATCATCACCCAGTTTGTACTCTCGCGAGATGGGAATAAACATGCCCCCTTCGGTAAACAGGGGAATGTAGGCCGCATAGAGTGCAGACTTTTCCTTGATCGCCAATTGAATAACGCTGGGACGTGGGACGGCAGGAGATGAATTAGTCATGGGCTGTGTCGTTCATGTTTCGAGTTTAGGGCGTTTTGGGCCTGGCTAACCAGCGCCTCTTGCATCAAACCGGCATTAAAAGGATGTTCCACGGTGCGACTGGTGGTCGCCAGCGCCTTCGACCAGGCCGTCAAAGAAGCGACAGAGCCGCCGGCGGGCAGATCAGTAGCTTCAAAAAACCGGGGAGCGGCGCCGGTTTTGACAGCCAGAACATCGTGGCACAGCTTGTGCAGGGCGTCCACCGTTTGCGCGGGTGTCCAGTCTTTCAGCACGCTCACCTCGCCCCGCGCCATGGCTTTGGGTAGTTTGACCCAGGCTTGGGCATCGCGGCCTGATTGTGAAAACAGCAGCGCATCTTCAGGGCGGCCGCCCGCAGCGCGCAGCATCACGGCCGCTTGCGCGGCGGGAATGCCCTGCCCTTCAATCCACTTCAGGGAAGTTTCGGTGTCCGGCCAGACCATGGTGTGCCCCAGACAACGGCTGCGAATGGTGGGCAAGAGCTGGTGGGCAGCGTCGCTGGCCAGCACAAACTTCACATCGCCCGGCGGCTCCTCCAGCGTCTTCAACAGCGCATTGGCCGTAACGTTGTTCATGCGTTCGGCGGGGAACACGAGCACTGCTTTGCCACGGCCCCGGGCACTGGTACGCTGGGAAAATTCCACCGCGTCGCGCATGGCATCGACCCGGATTTCTTTGCTGGCCTTGCGCTTTTTATCGTCCACCTCGGCCTGGGCCTTTTCGCTCAAAGGCCAGCCCAACTCAATCATGACGGTTTCGGGCATCAGCACGCACAGGTCGGCATGGGCGCGCACGTCAATGGCGTGGCAACTGCCGCAGACACCGCAAGCGCCCAACTCGGTGGGCGCGTCGCACAGCCAGGCGCGAACCAGCGCCAGCGCCAGCTTGTATTGACCCAAGCCTGAAGGCCCGGCCAGCAACCAGGCGTGGCCGCGTTGCGCCAACAGCTGTTTCGCTTGCGCTGCAATCCAGGGCGCGACCACCGTGCCGCTCACGCCAGCCAGCCTTGGGTTTGGACCGCGTTCAGGACGTCAAGCCAGACGGCCTCGCGCGTGTTGTCGGCATTGATGCGGGCAAAACGAGCGGGCGATGCCGTCATACGGTTCTGGTAGCCACCGGACACACGCCGGAAAAACTCGACCGGCTGGGCCTCGAACTTGTCCGGGGTGCGCGCACCGGCTAGGCGTTGCGCCGCAATTTCGGCGGGCAGGTCAAACCACACGGTTAAATCAGGATTTCTAATGAAATTGGCCTCTAGCCCCCGTGTAGACTGCACATGCAGCTCTAGTATTGATAGCAAATCCAGATCAAACCCACGCCCGCCGCCCTGGTAGGCAAAGGTGGCATCGGTAAACCGGTCGCACAGAACCACCTCGCCACGAGCCAGAGCGGGTTCAATGATTTGCTGCAAATGATCACGCCGGGCGGCAAACACCAGCAAAGCTTCGGTCATCGTGTCCATCGAATCGTTCAACACCATGGCGCGCAATTTTTCAGCCAGCGGCGTGCCGCCCGGCTCGCGGGTGAGGGTGACTACCCTGCCCTGCGCCCGAAACGCCTGCGCCAAACCCTCGATGTGCGTGGATTTACCTGCGCCATCAATGCCTTCAAAACTGATGAAAAGTCCGCTCAAAATATCACCTGTTGCCATAGTCCCTTACTGTCCACGCTGGTATTTATTGACGGCCCGATTGTGCTCTTCAAGGCTGGCGCTGAACTGGCTGGTGCCGTCGCCGCGCGACACGAAATACAAGGCTTTGGTGGGCGCCGGCTGCACTGCCGCCAGCAGCGCCGCCTTGCCCGGCATGGCAATTGGGGTCGGCGGCAAACCTGCGCGGGTGTAAGTGTTCCAGGGCGTGTCGGCCTGCAGATGGCGCCGCCGCAGATTGCCATCAAACGTGTCGCCCAGCCCATAGATCACCGTAGGGTCGGTCTGCAGCATCATGCCCAGACGCAGGCGGTTGGTAAACACACCGGCAATCATCGGGCGGTCGCTGGCGCGGCCGGTTTCTTTTTCGACAATGCTGGCCAGAATCAGCGCCTGCTCCGGCGTTTTCAGGGGCGTATCGGCACTGCGCTGGCTCCAGGCGGCGTCGAGGCGTTTGTCCATGGCCCGCATGGCGCGTTTGAGAACGGCCAGGTCGCTGCTGCCTTTGGCGTAGTTGTAGGTGTCGGGGTAAAAACGCCCTTCCGGGTGAATTCCTGGTTTTCCCAGAGATTTCATGATCAAATCAGGCTCTAGCTCTTGTGTACTGTGCGCGAGCTGCTCTTCTTTCAGTAGCGCAGCACGAACCTGGTTGAAGTTCCAGCCTTCCACCAGCGTGACGGCACGCAGTGCTTCTTCACCCCGCACCAGTTTTCTCAACAGGCTGCGCGGTGTGACGCCGCGGTCAATTTCATAGCTACCGGCCTTGATCTGGCGGGCTTGCCCCGACAGGCGAAACCACCAATACAACAAGGACGGGTTGACCTGAACCCCGGCCTCGCTCACTGCCTGAGCGATACCTGGAACCGTGGTGCCGGGGTCGATGGACAGGTCCACCACCTCGGCGTTCAGGGTCAGCGGTTGGTTGACCCACCAGGCAGCGCCGCCGCCCAGCAAGGCCGCCAACACGATTAATAACTTGATGAGACGAAACACAGCCTGACAACCTTCCAGAATATTGAAGGAGGATGATAATTCACCCCATGAAAACAAAACTCAACGGCGTTGCGCCACTGACTCACTTGGGTGTTATTCGCGTAGAAGGCGAGGATGCGGCCAAATTCCTCCACGGTCAACTGACCCAGGATTTCTCCCTGCTGGGCTTGTCGGAGGCTCGCCTGGCGGCTTTTTGCACGGCCAAAGGTCGGATGCAGGCCAGCTTTATTGGCTTCAAACGCAGTCCCACGGAGATTTTGCTGGTGTGCAGCCGGGATATTCTGGCACCGACGCTCAAGCGTTTGTCCATGTTTGTGCTGCGCGCCAAAGCCAAGTTGACGGATGCCAGCAACGACTACGCCTTGTTTGGTTTGGCCGGCGATGCTATTGAATCAATAGCTGCTGGCGCACATCCTGCCTGGTCTAAAGCCGATATTGGCGATAAAACCATTGTTCATTTGTACCCCGCTGATGGCGTGTCCCGCGCCTTGTGGCTGGCCCCAATCACGGAAGCCGCGCCTGCGGGCGCGGTCCTGAGCGAGCAAGACTGGGGCTGGAGTGAGGTGCGCAGCGGTATTGCCACCCTCACCGCGCCCATCGCAGAAGCCTTTGTGCCCCAAATGCTGAATTTTGAGTCGGTCGGCGGCGTCAACTTCAAAAAAGGCTGCTACCCCGGCCAAGAAGTGGTGGCGCGCAGCCAGTTCCGCGGCACGCTCAAGCGCCGCGCCTATCTGGCGCATTCAGACGCGGCCATGAAGGCGGGCGACGAAGTATTTCTGGCCAGCGACGCCACCCAACCCTGCGGCATGGTCGCGCAAGCGGCTGCCGTTTCGGCGGGTGAACAGAGCGGTGGCTTTGACGCCATCGTGGTACTGCAGGTCTCGGCGATGGAAGCTGGCGGGCTGCATCTAGGCAGCGCCAGTGGCCCTGCACTGGTTGCTGCACCGCCACCCTACCCTTTGCTGGCGGATATTTAACGAACTGTTATGAGCTACAGCCCCCCGGCAAACAATTGCCGGGGGGGGTCTTTATGTAGATTACATCCAATGCCATGAACAGTTTTTACTGTTTCACTGGCAAGGCATGAACCATCTCAATGTGCGCAATGCCCGCTTCTTCAAACGGTTCGCCGCGCGGTAAAAACCCCAGGCGGGCATAAAACCCCTCGGCACTGCGCTGGGCGTGCAGCAGCACTTCATGGTCGCCGCGCTCGGTGGCGGCCTGCATCAAGGCCCGCAGCAGGTCGCGCCCCACGTTGGCACCACGCAAAACCCGTTTGACGGCCATGCGGCCAATGCGACTGACGCCGGGCGCATGCTGCAAAAGCCGCCCTGTGCCGACGGGCTGACCCAGGCGGTTGCGGGCCAAGGCGTGAATGGCGGTCGCATCCAGCTCATCCCACTCCATCTCCATCGGTATGCCTTGTTCCTGCACAAAAACTTCGGTGCGGACCTGGCCCGCAGGCACGCCCAGGGCCTGCCAGTTGCCCAGTTCAACCTGCACCTGCGGCTGAAAAGCTGATTTCAGGGCGCGGGCCGCGTCAGCGTGGGCGCGATGCGCCTCGGGGATGGCGCGCCCCATTTTGATGAACTCATGCGTGACGCCCCGGTAAATCTCCAGATCCACCGGTACGCCGGCGACACGCAGTTTGTCGGCATACATGACGCCTTCGTCCACCAGCGGGTCGCATTCAGCCAGGCCGAACCACGCGGGTGCGACACCTTCAACATCTGGTGCATTCAGGGGGGCAAAGCGCCAGTCCTCCCGGTCAGCGGGGGTGCGCACGTAATGGTTGAAGAAATAGGCGATACCCGCTTCTTCCAGCACAAAGCCGTGGGCGAATGTTTTGTGCGATGGCGTGTCGGCTTGCGTGGCGCAACCGGGGTAAAACAACAGTTGCAAAGCCAGTGGCAAAGCGGCATCGCGGGCTTGTATGGCACAAGCGGCGGCCAGTGTGCCGCCCGCACTGTCGCCGCCGACGGCGATGCGCGTGGTGTCCAGCCCCAGCTTGGCGCCTTCCCGGGCGACCCATTGCAAGGCGTCCCAGGCGTCGTCATGAGCGACCGGAAACTTGTGCTCGGGGGCCAGGCGGTAGGCCACCGATACCACGGCGCAATGGGCCAGATGACTCAAGGTGCGGCACAGCACGTCGTGGGTTGACAAGCCGCCAATGGTGAAGCCGCCGCCGTGAAAATAAACGAGCACCGGCAAATGTTCACCCGCCGGGGCATAGAGCCGCACCGGCAATGCGTAGCCGTCGCGGCTTGGCAGGGTGAAGCTCTCGACCCGGTCCAGTTTGGGCGACGGGATTTCCAGCACGCCAGCGCCTACTTCATAGACGAGCCGTGCTTGATCGGGGGTGAGCGCATGCAGCGGTACATTCCCGGCGCGCGCCATGCGGTCCAGCACGCTGTGCATGGCGGGGGTCAACAAAGCGCGGGGATTACGGTGGTGACTCATATTTTTGTAATGTTGTTGAAGAGGGTTCTTGGTACAGTGGTGCCTGTTTTATCCTACACCGGCGCCACTCGCCAAGTTCCAAGAAGGTCTGATAACGGCTGGCACCAACATTGCATGTAAGTGACCACCGTGAGGGTTCACCTTGCTTAATCAACGAGACAAACTATGTCAATTCACGCTGCGCTGAACCACGTCACCCACTATAAATACGATCGCCTGGTCAACCTGGGCCCCCAGGTCATCCGCTTGCGACCCGCCCCCCATTGCCGCAGCAAAATCATCTCTTACTCGCTCAAGATTGATCCGGTTGACCACTACATCAACTGGCAGCAAGACCCGTTTGCCAACTACCAGGGACGGCTGGTCTTTGAGAAGAAGACCCGTGAATTCAAGGTCACGGTCGATCTGGTGGTCGAGATGGCGGTGTACAACCCGTTCGACTTCTTCCTGGAGCCGGCGGCAGAAAACTTCCCTTTCAGCTACGAAGCGCTGCTCAAGCAGGAGCTGGCACCCTATCTGGCAGCGGATGAACTGACCGCGCCCATGAAGGCCTGCCTGGCCCAAATCGATCGCAAGGAACGCCGCACCATCGACTTTCTGGTGGACATCAATCAGATGGTGCACAAAGCCATCAGTTACACGATCCGCATGGAGCCGGGGGTGCAGACACCGGAAGAAACACTGACGCTCGCGTCCGGCTCCTGCCGTGATTCAGCCTGGCTGATGGTGCAAATATTGCGCAATTGCGGGCTGGCTGCCCGTTTTGTCTCGGGTTACCTGATTCAGTTGAAGCCCGATGTGAAGTCGCTCGACGGCCCCAGTGGCACTGAAGTGGACTTCACCGATCTGCACGCCTGGTGCGAGGTGTACCTGCCCGGCGCCGGCTGGGTGGGTCTGGATGCCACTTCGGGCTTGCTTGCAGGCGAAGGCCACATTCCGCTGGCCTGCACGCCGCAACCCTCGGGCGCGGCCCCGATTGAAGGCGGCATGGACAAGTGCGAGGTGGAGTTTGAGCACCACATGGCGGTCACGCGCATTTATGAATCGCCCCGCGTCACCAAACCCTATACCGAAGAGCAATGGGCCGATGTCATGGCGCTTGGCGGCGACGTGGACAAGGAATTGATTGAAGGCGACGTGCGCCTGACCATGGGCGGCGAGCCTACTTTTGTCGGCATCGACGACCGCGATGCACCAGAATGGAACACAGATGCCCTGGGGCCGACAAAGCGTGGCTTTGCAACCGAAATGGTGCAAAAACTGCGCGCCGAATACGGTCAAGGCGGCTTTCTGCATTTTGGACAGGGCAAGTGGTATCCCGGCGAACAACTGCCGCGCTGGGCGCTCAATATTTACTGGCGCGCGGACCGCCAGCCGGTATGGGCCAACCCGGCCTTGTTTGCCGACGAACGCGTACCGACGCACTACACCAGCGAAGATGCCCGGCGCTTCACGCAAACCCTGGCCAGCAAGCTGGGCGTGACCTCCGAGTTCATGCAGACCGCGTATGAAGACACCTGGTACTACCTGTGGCGCGAGCGCCGCCTGCCCGTCAACGTGGACCCGTTCAACTCCAAGCTGGACGACGAGATGGAGCGCGCCCGCTTGCGCCGCGTGTTCGAGCAAAAACTCGACTCAGTGGTGGGCTACGTGCTGCCGGTAAAAGTGTCTGAAAAAGAAAGCGAAGATGGTCCGGTGTGGACCACTGGCTCCTGGTTCTTGCGCGACGAGCGCATGTACCTGATGCCGGGCGACTCGCCCATGGGCCTGCGCTTGCCGCTGGACTCGCTGCCCTGGGTCAGCGAAGCCGACTACCCGTACCTGATCGAGCAAGACCCGTCCACACCACGGTCAGGACTGCCCGCGCACACGGCCATGGCCGCTCGTTACGTACCGGGCGCTAAAACGAGCATGGCGCCGGCAGGATCGGCCCTCCAGGGCACGCCCTATCTTTCAGGCACCGGGCCTCAAGTCGAGGCCGCCCGGAAGTTCCAGAGCAGCACCGGCACGGGCATGGGCCAAACGGCTGCCAGCGCACAGAGTGCGAAGCAAGCCGAACCCGCCAACTTTGCCCGCGCACCCAAGCAGCAGGAATCCGCCAGCTGGGTCACCCGCACCGCCCTGTGCGTGGAAGTGCGTGACCCGCGCCGCGCCAGCGGCCCCAAGGCCGAAGCGGTCGGAAAAAAATCCGGCGTGCTCTACATCTTCATGCCGCCACTTGAGAAAGTGGAGGATTACCTGAACCTGCTGACCGCCATTGAAGCCACCGCTGCCGAATTGAAGGTCAAGATTGTTCTGGAGGGCTATCCACCGCCGCGCGATCCGCGCCTGAAGCTGCTGCAAGTCACCCCGGACCCCGGCGTGATCGAGGTCAACATCCACCCGGTCAACAACTGGAAAGAGCTGGTCAGGAACACCGAGTTTTTGTACAACGTGGCCTTTGAGTCGCGCCTGTCGGCTGAAAAATTCATGAAGGACGGGCGCCACACCGGCACCGGCGGCGGCAACCACTTTGTGATGGGCGGCGCTACGCCGTCAGACAGCCCGTTCCTGCGCAAGCCGGAGCTGCTGGCCAGCTTGCTGCTGTACTGGCACAACCACCCGTCCTTGAGCTACCTGTTCAGCGGCATGTTTGTCGGCCCCACCAGCCAGGCACCCCGTGTGGACGAAGCCCGCAACGACCAGTTGTATGAGCTGGAAATCGCCATCGAGCAAATCTACAAAAACCGCGAACTGCATGGCCAGAGCATGCCGCCGTGGCTGGTGGACCGCACGCTGCGTAACATCCTGATCGATGCCACCGGCAACACCCACCGCAGCGAGTTTTCCATCGACAAGATGTACTCGCCGGATTCGTCCACCGGCCGCCTGGGCCTGCTGCGTGCCTTCGAGATGCCGCCGCATCCGCGCATGAGCATCGTCCAGCAGCTCTTGCTGCGTGCGCTGGTGGCCCGCTTCTGGAAGACGCCGTACAAAGCCCCCGCCACCCGCTGGGGCACCGAGCTGCATGACCGCTTCTTGCTGCCGACCTTCATCAAGACGGATTTTGATGACGTCATGACCGAGATGCGCAGTGCCGGTTACGCGTTCGACAGTAGCTGGTTTGCGCCGCATTACGAGTTCCGCTTCCCGATCGTGGGCTCGGTCCAGTCGGCCAGCATCGAACTGACCTTGCGCAACGCGCTGGAACCCTGGCATGTGATGGGTGAAGAAGGCGCCCCGGGCGGCACCGCGCGCTATGTGGATTCGTCGCTGGAGCGCATGGAAGTGCATGTGACCGGCTTGAATGAAAGCCGTTATGTGGTGACTTGCAATGGTCGCGCCCTGCCCCTGCAATCCACCGGCACCATGGGCGAATATGCGGCGGGCGTGCGCTACAAGGCGTGGAACCCGCCTTCGGCCCTGCACCCCAGCATCGGCATTCATACGCCGCTGACATTTGACATTGTGGACACCTGGATGAAGCGCTCCATCGGCGGCTGCCAGTATTACGTGGCGCACCCGGGTGGACTCAACCCCGACACCTTCCCGGTGAACTCCTATGAGGCGGAAAGCCGGCGCATGTCGCGCTTTGCGGCCATGGGCCACACACCGGGGATGATGAACGTGCCACCCGCCACCATCAATGTGCCAGCCAGCCGCGAGTTTCCGTTCACGCTGGATTTGCGGCGCGGATAAACGGCGCAGTTGGCGATGGCGCCGTCCGGGTTGTGTTGATCAACCTTGGCGGCGCTGAAAATCTTCCATAAATCCCAGCAGTTTTTCAACCGACGTCAGCGTCATGGCGTTGTAAATCGACGCGCGAATGCCGCCGATGGCGCGGTGGCCTCCCAGACCGGAGAATCCTGCAGCCAGAGCATCAGCAATAAATTGTTTTTCCAGCGCGGGAGTGGCCAGATTGAAGGCGACATTCATCAGGGAGCGATCCACCGCGGCGGCCCGACCCCGATAAAAACCCTCACTGCCATCGAGCTGGCGGTACATCAACTCGGCTTTTTCACGGTTGATCTGATCCATCTTTGCCAGGCCACCGACGTCGTTCAGCAGCCAGCGGGTCACCAGCAAAATAACGTAGATCGCAAACACGGGTGGGGTGTTGAAGTTGGAATGGGACTGGATATGTTTGCGGTAATCCAGAAAACCCGGGAGATCGGTCGGCGCATGCTGGAGCAGCTCATCGCGGATCAGCACCACAGTCACGCCAGCCGGTCCGATGTTTTTCTGGGCGTGCGCGTAGATCAGTGAAAACCGCTCAGCCTCGCAGGGCTTGGACAAAAAGTCCGAAGACATATCGCAAACGCGGGGCACATCGTCCCGGCCCAACACTCGGTGAAACTGGAGGCCTTCCACCGTTTCATTGGATACATAGTGGATGTAGGGCGCATTCGCAGAGAAGGCCAGTTCATCGTCGCTGGGCAGGCGATTGAAGCCGCAGGCCTCGCCACTCCAGAGTTCCTGGACCGGGCCTTCGCGCCGGGCTTCGGGCAAGACCTTGCCGCTCCAGTAACCGGTGTGCAGGTACTGCGCCGGCTGCGTTTTGCCGCGCAGCAGCGTCATGGGCACCATCGAGAATTGTTGCGTTGCACCGCCTTGCAGCAACAGGACATGGTAGTTTTCAGAGAGGCCCAACAGGGTCCGGATATTGGTTTCCACCTCGGTGACGACAGCGGCAAACCAGTCGGATCGGTGGCTGATGCCCAGCAGGGACAGGCCGACTTCAGGCACCTCCAGCATGGCTTCCTGAACCTGCTGCAATACGTTTTCTGGCAAGACACCGGGGCCACCGGAAAAATTCAGGCTGTTGAGTGGTTTCATCAAACGTTCAATTCTTGGGGGGCGGTCAGGCGGATCAATAAATCACGGAAAGCATTTTTGACTTTGAGCATGTGAATTTGCTTGTAGGGAAACTGATCCTGCAAGTCCATGGCATGCACGACCATGGCATGGTCAATCTCAAACACCAAAAGCTGGCCATCCCGGGTTTCGGCGCAATCAATGCACAGGTAATCGAGCCGGGTACGTTGGGCGATGGCGTCCAGCGCCACGCGGTGGCGTTGGACAAAGCTCTCGAATTGCGTCATGAAGGCCAGCTCGGCCTCCCGCTTCCAGGCCTCTTCGTACATGCCGGCATTGACGTAATGGACCATCCATTTCGATGAAACTGCCATGTGGCAGGCGAAAGGCGCGCCGTCAATCAAGGCCACCCGGATTTTCCTGAAAAACCCATCCTGGCCGCTGTAATCAATGAAACGGGAGATGTAAAACAGGCCGGCATCGACATCGCGAAGATAGCGCTCAATGTCTTGCGGACCCTCGATTTTGGCCAGATCACGGCCCGCCTGGGAGCCCACGGGGCGCAAAATGATCGGGAAATCACAGCCTTCAAACAAGGCCGCAAGGCGCTCGGCCCCGGTGGCAATGGCTTGCAATTGGGCGCGGGTGCCGCGCAGGGTGGGCGGCATGAGCAAGCCCGGCGTATTTTGCAGCAGCGCGCTGGCCACATCGCGTCCGACGCTTGGCAGATGCTGCGGGGCATTGAGAACCGGCTTCGGCCAGTCCGCCAGCACCTGCTCCAGCCCACGCAGCAGTTCGCGGTTCTCATCCGACTCGCTCATCGCCACCAGCAAGATGTCATGTGCCGGCACGGGCACCGTCAAAGGCAGCGGGGCCTGCGGCGTCACGTAATACAAATCCAGATCGATATCGCTGTTTTCCAGCAGACATTCCAGCGGCGTATTGGCGGACAGATCACCGGGCACCATGAGCATCAGCAGGCGCAGTCTGGCGGGCTGTTCGGACGCCGGCAGGTGATAAACACGTTTCAACGCCAGGGCCTGGTTCTGGATGGCCAAACCCAAATCGCGCTGACCAAGGCACAAGGTGGCAATGGACAGGTTCATCAACAGGTTGGCGTCATCTCCCGCCACAATGGCCTTGACCAGCATGTCCTGGCCGACGGCCTGGAGGTCCTCCCCGGCGATGCTCATGCGAAGAAAAGGCGCCAGCCCAAGATAAGGCGTTTCGGTCTGGTTGGGGGTGTCGGAAGGCGTGGAGGTCATGCGCTGATTTCAGAGTTCATATTTTCAGAAGCGCCCTAGTGCCTCGTGGCTATAGATGTTTTTGTAAGACAAGTATCCACTAAAAATATAAGACGCCAATCCCCTGCAAACGATTTTTGTTGGGTTCGATGGCAACGGGGGCGCCAGCACCCGGTCTAATTTGGGTTCATTGCGCTGGCATACTCTGTCACAGTGAAAAACGCATCTAATTCTCCTCTTGCCGCTGACCCTTTGGCGCAGCCCGATATACGTGCCCTCGCACAGGCTTGTGCCGCCACAACCGGTCATTTCGACGAGTTGCGGGCGCTCACAACCTCCAGTCTCACACAATTCAATTCAGATGCTACAAATTTAATAGCTGACAACGCACTATTGACGGGGGCTCTCGCCAGATTCTTTGAACATCTTGAAGACCATGGCACGCTCGACCTGAACCAGCGTGCGCTCAGCCTGGAGCGCCAGATCCGCGACAACGGCGTCACCTACAACGTCTATGCCGATGAAGGCGGACCCCAGCGTCCCTGGTCTCTGGATTTATTCCCCCTGATCATTGAACCCGACAGTTGGCACCAGATCGAGGCCGGTGTCA
>JAZKHK010000066.1:89147-101765 GCA_040385425.1 Pseudomonadota bacterium
GCATGCGGCTGCTGGAAAAGGTCATGGCCGACGTGTACGGACCCCAGCAATTGCTGGCCCAAGGCCTGCTGCCGCCGGCACTGGTTCAGGGGCACCCCGGCTACTTGCGCGCCATGCACGGCGTCAAACCCGTGGGTGGCACCCACTTGCACATTGCCGCCTTCGATCTGGCGCGCGGGCCGGACGGCAACTGGTGGGTGGTCAGCCAGCGCTGCCAGGCACCGTCGGGACTGGGTTATTTGCTGGAAAACCGATTGGCTATTTCCAGCCAGTTTCCGCAGGCGTTCCAGGCCATGCGCGTGCAACGGTTGGCGGGCACCTACCGCGCCTTGATGGACAGCCTGAGAAGCATGAGCCCGGCTGGCGCCGACTCCCACCTCGCCCTGCTCACCCCCGGACCCTACAACGAAACCTATTTTGAGCACGCTTATCTGGCCCGCTATCTGGGCTTGACGCTGGTGGAAGGCAGCGACTTGATCGTGCGTGATGAGCATCTCTACCTCAAAACCCTCAAAGGACTGATGCCAATACATGGTCTGCTCAAGCGGGTGGACGATGAATACCTGGACCCGCTGGAACTGCGCCCTGACTCCACCCTGGGCGTGCCGGGCCTGCTGCAGGCGATTCGCGCAGGCAATGTGCTGGTGGCCAATGCACCGGGTTCAGCTTTTCTGGAATCCCCTGCCCTGCTGGGCTTTTTGCCAGCCTTGTCGCGGCAGTTGCTGGGTGAAGAATTGCAACTGCCCGCCTCGCCGACCTGGTGGTGCGGCGAGCATTCAGCCATGGAAGAGGCTCTGCCCCGACTGCGCGAGTGCGCCATCAAGTCCACTTATCCTGGTTCGCCCAACCACGAGCGTTTCAACTCTGTGATGGGTCACACGCTGCTGCCCCGTGAACTGGACGAATGGGCCGGGCGCATTATTCGGCAAAGCGAAGAGCACACGGTGCAGACCTATGTTCCGCTATCCCAGATGCCAACCTGGCAGGACGGAAAAATGGTGGCACGCTCGGTCATGCTGCGGGTGTTTGCCGTTTCGGACGGACCGCAATCGTGGCGCGTCCTGCCGGGCGGGCTGGCACGCGTGGCCGGTGCCGAGGCAGAAATTGCCTCCATGCAGCGCGGCGGCAGCAGTGCCGACGTGTGGGCGCTGACCCGCGGCGAAGTGGACAAAACCACTCTTTTGCAGCCGCACCTGACGCCCGCCTCGCTGGCACAGCGCAAACGGCTGGTGACCAGCCGGGCGGCAGAAAATTTGTTTTGGATGGGCCGTTACACCGAGCGTGCTGAAAACGCCATCCGGCTGGCCCGCCTGACGCTTGAATCGCTGACCGGGGAAGATCAATCATCTCCGCCCCTGCTGGTGTGGCTCAGCAAAATGGCGGTGGCCAACACCCTGGTGATGCCGGGCGTGCCCTCGGCGGCCCAGGCGCGCCGCGTTTTTGAACGTTCGCTGATCGCCAGCCTGGGCAGCACCGAGGGCGCTACCAGTGTCGGCTATTACCTGCGCGCCCTCAAAATGACGGGCTCCACGGTGCGCGAGCGGCTGTCGCAAGAGCATTGGCGGGTCATCGTCCGGGCCGAGGAAGAACTGTTTGAACGCTACGCGGTCCATGCCCGCAACGGCGACTACGCGTCACTGGAGGCGCTGCAAGTGCTGAAAAACACCAGCGACCACATGGCCGCCATCACCGGTGCGCAAACCGACCGCATGACGCGCGATGACGGCTGGCGTTTGCTGAGCATTGGCCGCCATATTGAACGCTTGAGCTTTTTGGCATCTTCGCTGCTTAGTGGTTTCGAGACCGGTTCCGTCCACACCGATGGCGGCTTTGAGGCCATGATTGCCTTGTTTGACAGCACCATCACCTTTCGCGGGCAGTACCAGCAAAGCCACGACCTGGCCGCTCTGGTTGACTTGCTGGTGCTGGACCGCGACAACCCCCGCTCCCTGGCCTGGGTGGCCAATACCTTGCGCGGCCGCCTGGCCAAATTGGCGGGCAGTGAGCCCAATGAGCTCAGCGCCTTGTCCCTGCGGGTGCCTGACCCGACCGCCTGGAGCCTGGAACAATTGTGCGAGGCCTTGCCCAGTGATCCGGCCCAAGGCAACACGCCCGGCTATTTTTATGCCTTGAACGATTTGCTGCTGAAGTGTGTCAGCTCGGCCTTCCAGGTGTCGGAACAAATCAGCGCCACCTACTTCACCCATTCAGGTGAAACCAACCAAAGCGTGGGGGCCTGATGCACCTGCACATTACCCACGAAACCAGCTACGACTACTTGCCAGCGGTCGAAACCGCGCAGCACATGGCTTTTTTGCAGCCTTTGAATACCCGCTACCAGCAGTTGCTAGGCCATTCGCTGCAGATCAGCCCCAGCCCGGCCCAGATCAGGCAAACGCTGGATGTGTTTGGCAACGCCCGCAGCTTTTTTTCGCTCCAGGCGCCGCACACCACGCTGGAAGTGGTGGCGCACAGTGTGGTGAGCACCGAGACGCGCGATCTGCCAATGAGCAGCATCACCTGGGAGCAGACCCGGGAGCTTTTTCGCTACCAGTCCGGCGGTCGTTTTGATGCCGCCACCGAATTTGTATTCGCCTCGCCTTTTGTGCCACGCCACCCGGCGTTCGCCGCGTATGCGCGGCCCAGTTTTGCACCGGGGGTGGGGGTGCTGGCCGCAGCGCAAGACCTGATGCGGCGCATTCACACCGACTTCATCTACGAGAGCCAGAGCACCCAGATCAACACGCCGGCGCTCGTTGCCCTGGCCCAGCGCAAAGGGGTGTGTCAGGATTTTGCGCACATCATGATTGCCTGCCTGCGGGCCATGGGCATTCCGGCGCGCTACGTCAGCGGCTATTTGCTCACCCAGCCCGCGCCCGGCACCGTCAAGCTCAAGGGCAGCGACGCCTCTCACGCCTGGGGCGCGGTCTATGTGCCTGATCTGCCGCCCGGTGAACGCTGGTGCGACCTGGACCCAACCAACAACCGGGCCGGCTGGCACTCACCGGGCGAAGACTACGTGACGCTGGCCATCGGGCGGGATTTTTTTGATGTGTCACCGATACGCGGCGTGATTCATGGCGGCGCCAGTCACACCTTGTCAGTGGGTGTCACCGTGGAATCGGTGCCACAGGAACCTCTCGCCGGCCAGCCCGGTGATCAGCCGAGAGTGCAAACCCAGTCACAGAGCCAAAGCCAGTCGTCAAGTTAGTTTGCTATCAATAAAATAGCTACTCACGCATATTACACAAGGGCTAGAGCCCTATTTCATACATAAATCACCAAGAAAAGGAAGCACCATGAGCATTTACGCCAAACTCACCGAACTCAACATCACCCTGCCTCCCGTCGCCATTCCGGCAGCAGCGTATGTGCCTTTTGTTCAAACTGGCAATCTGGTTTTTTTGAGCGGTCACATCGCCAAGAAAGACGGCAAACCCTGGGTCGGACAACTCGGCAAGGACACGACGACCGAACAAGGCAAGGCAGCGGCCCGGGCCATTGCCATCGACTTGCTAGGCACGCTGCACGCGGCCGTGGGCGATCTGAACCGCGTCAAGCGCATCGTCAAACTGATGTCGCTCGTCAACTCCACCGGCGACTTCACCGAGCAGCATCTGGTGACCAATGGCGCCAGCGAGTTGATCGGCGAAGTGTTTGGTGCAAAGGGCGCGCACGCGCGCAGTGCTTTTGGCGTGGCGCAAATTCCGATGGGCGCTTGCGTTGAAATTGAGCTGATTGCCGAGCTGGCCTAAAAGGTTTCCCATTCATCATCCGCTGCGGCTTTCCTGGCGGCGGGTGCGGGTTTTGCCAACGCCGCTTTGACGGGCGCTGCGGCCATTGGCTTTTTGGCCGGGCTGGCTGCTTTGCTCCCTAACACAGGCGCTTTTTTCGCGGTGGCCAGTTGCTGGGGCCGCTTGTAGGCCAGCCCTTCGGGACTCGGCGTGATGTCCCGGGTGGCACGCGCGGGTAAGGAAACGGCTGTACCACTGAGTTTGAATACGGCCACGGCGCGCGCCATCTGATCGGCCTGCTCACGCAGACTCTCGGCGGCGGCGGCACTTTCTTCCACCAAGGCGGCATTTTGCTGGGTCATTTGGTCCAGGGTGCCAATCGCCTCGTTGACATGGGCAATACCCGAACTTTGCTCAGTGGAGGCGGCCGTGATTTCACTGATCACATCCGCCACTTTGCGGACCGACTGCACGATGTCGTTCATGGTGACGCCGGCATCCGACACCAGCTTGGTGCCCGATGCCACCTTGTCCACCGAGGTGTCAATCAACATCTTGATTTCTTTGGCCGCCTCGGCACTGCGCTGCGCCAGGCTGCGCACTTCGCTCGCCACGACGGCAAAACCCCGGCCTTGCTCGCCGGCCCGGGCCGCTTCGACCGCGGCGTTGAGCGCCAGAATATTGGTTTGAAAGGCAATGCCGTCAATCACGCCGATGATGTCGGCAATTTTCTTGCTGCTGACATTGATTTCTTCCATAGTAGAAACCACTTGCTGGACCACTGTGCCCCCCTTCTCGGCCACGCTGGACGCCGTGGCGGCCAAACTGCTGGCCTGGCGTGCATTGCCGGCGCTGTGCTGTACCGCTGTGGTCAACTGGTCCATGCTGGAGGCGGTGGACTGCAGGTTGCTGGAGGTCTGCTCGGTGCGTTGGGCCAGGTCGTTGTTGCCGCTGGCAATTTCCGCGCTGGCGGTGGCAATGCTATCGGTGCTCTGGCGCACTTGGTGCACCATGCGGCCCAGCGATTGATTCATGGAGGCCAGCGACTTCATCAAGTCGCCAAACTCGTCGCCGCGCGAGGTGTCTATCTGCATGCTCAGATCGCCCTGAGCGATACGGGATGCCAGCTCGTTCGCCTGAACCAACGGTTGGCGAATGGATCGAATCAACCACGCCGCACCCGCCAGAATGATGGCGAAAAGCACCGCAAAAAATACGGCCAGAACCATGCTCAGCGACGAGCGGGATTGCTGGATTTCCTGCGTCAGGGCCACCATCGATTTTTCTTCCATGGCCACCATGTCACGTAAGGTCGCTACGTAACTGGCGACGACCGGCAGGTAGTTTTCCTTGACCGTGCGCAGGGCTTCTTCACTGTTGCCATCTGCTTTCAATTTGATCGATTTGGTTCGGGCGTCGCTCATGAGCTTGCGGGCTCCGGCAATCTTTTCCATCTGGACCAACTCATCTTTTTGCAGCGGCATCGCTTCGATGCTTTTTTGAGTTGCAGAAATTTTGGTCGATGTGGCGGCGATGTCGGCCTTGAGCGCCGCCTCAATCGTGGTGTCATAGGCGGAGATCATGGCCAGCGTGCGAATCGAATTGGACTCGGTCAACCCGGCCCAGGTCGTGACGGCCTTGATGCGGGTGTTGAGTTGGGTTTCCTGCAAATCCAGATCAGCCTGCAGACTGCTTAACCGGAACGCGGCCAACCCAATCATCAGGGCCATCGACCCCACAATGAGCCCCACACTGAGCCACAATTTCGTGGCAACTCGCAGATTATTAAAGTTCATGTTTTTTCCTGTCAGCAGTCAGCAAGTCGTTTTTCATTCTAAACAGAATGCCCCCTGAAACAGGGTTTGAAAACCGGCTTTCAGCCTAGGGAATTCCCTGCGTCAGGTCTTCGACAAGCGCGTGATGGATTGAATGGAAATACGCTGCAAATGTTCGGGCTGAACCTTGTCTGGCGCAATCTCGGCCAGCGGCACCAGCACAAAGGCACGGTCAAACATGCGAGGATGCGGAATGACGAGGGCCGCACTGTCGATACGGGCGTCGCCATAGATCAAAACGTCAAGATCGAGTGTCCGGGGCGCATTGCGATAGGGACGTTCACGACCGGCTTGCTGCTCCAGTTGCTGCAAGCAGGCCAGCAAGGCCGGCGCTGTCAACACCGTCTGGATCTCGACCACCGAGTTCACATAGTCGGGGCCGCTCGACTCGATAGGAGCAGTGCGGTAGAGCGAGGAGCGCTTGATGAGCATGATGCCGTCAAGGGCGGCGATCTCATCCATTGCCTGAACCAGGGCGGCGCCCGGCTCACCCAGATTGGCGCCTAGCGCGATATAGGCGGTTACCGGCTCACGCACAGCGCCGTGCGAATTCAAACTTAAACGCCAGCATCGGGCGACTGCGCGCCACCCTCTTTGGGACCGTTGCTGCGACGGCGACGACGGCGTTTTTTAGGCGCATCCGTGGCATCCACCAGGTCGCTTTCCGGCGCTCCAGGCGTGTCATTTCGAGGCTCACGATCAACGGCGGTGGCAGACGACGCCGCTTTGGCTGCTGGCATCTTGTGGACGCGTGGTGCGCGTTGTTTTTGCTGCTGCTCTTCCCGGACCTGATCGACCATGTCCTGGCGCAAGTCATCGTTGGCCAGGCTGAACTCCTGCCACCAGTCAGCCAGCACGACGTCGATCTCACCGGCATCGGCGCGCAAGCGCATGAAGTCAAACGCAGCGCGAAAACGCGCTTGCTCGGCCAAGCCGAACGGCGCACTGCCCACACGCTTCTCAAAGCGCGGCTGCATCATCCAGATTTCACGCATGTCGCCGGCCAGCTTGCCGCGGCCCGACACATCGCCAATGCGGGCATTGAATACTTCATCAATTGCGTCCTGCAGCGCCGGATGCGAATGCTGGCGCTCGTTGATGCGCTGGGCCCAGCCGTCGCGCACATCGGCCCACAGGGCACAGGCCAGCAGGAAGCTGGCCACCACCGGTTTGCCTTCACCGACGCGACGGTCCGTGTCTTGCAGCGCGGCTTTGACGAACACTGAATCGGCGCGCTCCACCACCACATCGAGCAGCGGATAAATGCCGCGCTCCATGCCCAGCGCCTTGAGTTGCGCGATGGACGCCAGCGCATGGCCGGTTTGCAGCAGCTTGAGCATTTCGTCAAACAGGCGGCTTTGCGGCACATCGGCCAGCAGTTCCTGCGACTTGATCAAAGGTGCGGCTGTTTTGGCTTCAAGCTGGAAGCCCAGCGCGCTCAACTTGGCGGAAAAGCGCACGGCGCGGATGATGCGTACCGGGTCTTCGCGGTAGCGTGTGGCGGGGTCGCCAATCATGCGGATGACGCGCTTCTTGGCGTCCTTGATGCCGTTGTGATAGTCCACCACGATCTGGGTTTCCGGGTCGTAGTACATGGCGTTGATGGTGAAATCGCGGCGCACCGCGTCTTCTTCCTGCGGACCCCAGACGTTGTCGCGCAGCACCCGGCCGGATGCGTCCACGGCGTGCTTCATGCCGGCCAGCTCGTTCTTGCTGGTGCGCTCGTTGCCCGAGACCGCTTCAGCGGCGGCGTTGTCCATGTAGGCGCGGAAGGTGGAGACTTCAATCACGTCGTTTTCACGGCCGCGCCCGTACACCACGTGCACGATGCGAAAGCGCCGCCCGATGATGAAAGCGCGCCGGAACAGGCCTTTGACTTGCTCGGGGGTGGCATCGGTGGCCACGTCAAAGTCCTTGGGACGCAGACCGACCATCAAATCACGTACCGCACCGCCCACGATATAGGCTTCAAACCCCGCCGACTTGAGTGTGCGCACCACATTGAGTGCCCGGTCATCCACCAGGGAGGGATCGATGCCGTGAGCCGCAACGCCGACTTCCTCGCGTTTGCCAAATTGAAGCTTTTTGCCTCGGGCAGGGGCCGGAGATTTGCCCAGCAGCTTGCTGATAAATTTTTTAATCATGAATTCTGATATTTTGTGGGACAGACCGCAGCTACACGAAGAGAGCAAGCTCTGTCCTCAACATTTTGAGATTTGCGGGACAGACTGCTGTCTGTCCTCGACACTTTATGGAAACAGGTCAAGTATGCGCCATCCGCGCTGCATCGCAATGGCGCGCAAGCGGTCATCCGGATTGGTCGCGACCGGATGCGTGACATGCTCCATCAAACTCAAATCGTTGATGGAATCGGTATAAAAAGTGGACTCAACATCCGCCCAGTCCAGCTGGCGGCTGGCCAGCCATTGCGCGACCCGGGTGATCTTGCCCTCGCGAAACGAAGGCACGCCTTTGATTTCGCCTGTGATCCAGCCCGTGCCATCGGGGGCGGTGTCGCGCTCCAGTTCAACGGCAATCAATTCCGGCACGCCAAAGGCCTGCGCGATCGGCCGCGTCACAAACTCGTTGGTAGCCGTCACGATGATGACTTCGTCCCCCGCCTGCTGGTGCTCCTGCACCAGCGATAAAGCCTGATTTTTTATGGCTGGTTGGACGATAGCCCTCATGAAATCAGCGTGAGCAGCTTCTGAATTGATAGCACCCTGGCGCCGTACAGCCTCCGTGGAAAAGCGCACATATTCATGGATGTCGAGCGTGCCCGCCTTGTATTGGGCGTAAAACTCGTCGTTGCGGCGATTGAACGCCACCGGGTCGGTCCAGCCGATGGTGCTTGTGTATTCGCCCCACGAATGGTCCGAGTCAATCGGGATCAAGGTGTGGTCAAGGTCAAAAAGTGTCAGTTTCATGCGTTCAGGAGTTTTCCAACATGGATTTAATCAGGGGAATGGTGATGCCCCGCTTGGTTTGCAAGGCGTAGCCGTCCATCAGGTCGAGCAGCTCCATCAGGCTGCCCAGGTCGCGGCTGAAACGGGTGAGCATGAAGTCCATCACCTCGTCGCTCAGGAACAGTCCGCGCGCCTCAGCCGCCTGGCGCAACACGGCACGCTGCTCCGGCTCACTGAGCAGGTGCAGTTGAAAAATGTGGCCCCAGCCCAGGCGGGTGGTCAGGTCATCGCGCAATTTGAGGTCAGCCGGAGGCAGCTTGCCCGCCGCCAGCACCCCGCGCTGATGGGTTTGCGCGTTCACAAACCAGTTGAAGGCCGCATGCTGCTGTACTGCCGTGTACAAATGGACGTCGTCCATCAGGACGGCGACCCAGCGCTCATCGAACTCTGGCGGTTCCATCACGGTTGCGTCGAGCCAGCCCACCGTGGCGCCCTGCTCCTGCAAGGCATCTTGAACGGCCTGGAGCAAATGCGTTTTGCCACAGCCTTCACTGCCCCACAGGTACAGGGGCACCGGCGAGCGGGTGGCTGCCGTTGATTTATTCCCCACCCAGACCTCCAGGTGTCGAAGCGCAGCCTCATTCGGGCCGGCAAAAAAACTGGCAAGCGTCGGTCCGGTTGTCAGACCAATATCCAGGGCAATTTGCTTCATTCGTTGTTTTTATCCCTGATAAAGTTTGCTGGAAAGGTAACGTGATCGCGCCCGCCGCATGGCCACCAGCAGCAAGGCACTGGCAGGCAGGGCGATCAACACACCCACAAATCCGAACAGCTGGCCGAACGCGAGCAGCGCAAAAATCACGGCCAGCGGATGCAGACCGATGCGCTCGCCCACCAGGCGCGGCGTCAGAAAAAAACCTTCAATCAATTGGCCCAGACCATACACCACGGCCACCATGATCAGCGCTTTGGCCGGGCCGACCGTGGCGGCAAATTGCAGCACCCCCGCCAGCAGGGCCAATATCAAGCCCAGGCCAAAACCCACATACGGCACAAAAACGGCGAGTCCGGTAAAAACCCCGATCGGCACCGCCAAATCGAGGCCAAACAGGGCCAGCCCGCTGCTGTAATAAACCGCCAGCACCCCCATGACCAGCAACTGGCCCCGCAAATACTGGCCCAACACCCCATCCGCTTCATTGGTAAAACTGTCATAGACCGCGCGCAGGTGCGGCGGCACCAATTCAAGCACGCGGGCCACAAACCGGTGCCAGTCCATCAACAGGTAGAACAAGGCCACCGGAATAAGGATGGCATTGCTCAGAACGGCAAACGCCACGCTGCCGCCGAGCCTGAGGGAGGTCATGACGGACGCAAACGTGTCTTCCACATTGGCACTGAGGTATTTCAGGAAAAACGCCTTGATATTGGCCACATCCAGGGAAACGTTAATACCAAACTGGGCCAGAAACGGTTTGAGCGAGGTATTAATGCCGTCCAGCAACACAGGCACCTGTTCACGCAACTGGGGCAACTCCTTGGCCAAAATCGGCACCATCAGCAGCAACACACCCAGCACCACCACAATGAACAAAAGCTCCACCACCACGACCGCCAGCCAACGAGGCACCCGACCGCGCCCCATCTGGTCCAGCCGGTCCACCAGGGGCGTCAAGGCGTAGGCCAAAATGGCGGCCACGACAAAAGGCGTGAGAACGGGAGCCAGCAGCCACAAAACAAATGCTGCAATGACGCCCAGCAGACCCCAGCTGGTCGCTCTTTTTTGAATAGAAGTAAATTGCATGCGGATGGCTGAGGACAAACCCTTAAAATCTGGGCAAATTCTATAGGGCGCTATCGAACCGCCCGCCCCGACGCCTTTATCCACGCACTTTACATGACAACACCTAACGCTTCCTCCCCCCTTTCCTACAAAGACGCTGGTGTCGACATTGACGCGGGTGACGCGCTGATCGAACGCATCAAGCCCCTGGCCAAGAAGACGATGCGCGACGGCGTGCTGGCAGGTATCGGCGGCTTTGGCGCCCTGTTTGAAGTGCCCAAGCGCTACAAAGAGCCGGTGCTGGTGAGCGGCACCGACGGCGTGGGCACCAAGCTCAAACTCGCTTTCGAGTGGGGCATGCATGACACCGTCGGTATCGATCTGGTCGCCATGAGCGTGAACGACGTGCTGGTGCAAGGCGCTGAACCGCTGTTTTTCCTGGACTACTTTGCCTGCGGCAAGCTCGATGTGGAAACCGCCGCCAGCGTGGTCGGCGGTATTGCCAAGGGCTGCGAGCTGTCCGGCTGCGCCCTGATCGGCGGCGAAACGGCTGAAATGCCCGGCATGTACCCCGCCGGTGAATACGATCTGGCCGGTTTTGCGGTCGGCGCGGTCGAAAAATCAAAAATCCTGACCGGTGCTGACGTGAAACCCGGCGATGTGGTGCTGGGCTTGGCCTCCAGCGGCGTGCATTCCAATGGTTTTTCATTGGTGCGCAAGTGCATTGAACGCGCCGGCGACCAGTTGCCCGCCTCCTTGGACGGCAAGCCGTTCAAACAAGCCGTCATGGAGCCGACCCGCCTGTATGTGAAAAACGTGCTGGCCGCCCTGGCCGCGCACCCGATCAAGGCGCTGGCCCACATCACCGGTGGCGGCTTGCTGGAGAACATTCCGCGCGTGTTGCCCGAAGGCACGGCCGCCCATCTGGTCAAAGGCAGTTGGCCGCAAACCGAGCTGTTTGCCTGGCTGCAAACCACCGCGGGCATTGATGACTTCGAGATGAACCGCACCTTCAACAACGGCATCGGCATGGTCGTGGTGATTGACGCGGCCAACGCGGCCGCCTGTGCCGCCACCCTGCGCGCTGCTGGCGAGCAGGTGTATGAAATCGGTGTCATCGCCGCACGCGGTGACAGCGCCGCCGTGCTCGTGAAATGAGCCCTCCCCTTTCAGCCTTCAAACCTTTCTGAAGGTTGAACGTGTCCAAGGTCCAAAAAAACCTGGGACACATCCCGCCCGGCGTCTGGGCGCTGGGCTTTGTCAGCATGTTGATGGACATCTCCTCCGAGTTGATTCACAGCCTGCTGCCCGTTTTCATGGTCACCACGCTCGGCATCAGCGTGTTCGTGATTGGCCTGATGGAAGGCGCGGCGGAAGCCACCGCCCTGATCGTCAAGGTATTTTCCGGTGTTCTCAGTGACTATTGGGGCAAGCGCAAGCCCTTGGCGGTGCTGGGCTACAGCTTGGGCGCGCTGTCCAAACCGCTGTTTGCGCTGGCCACGACTTCTGGGCTGATCTTGACAGCCCGCTTGATCGACCGCGTGGGCAAAGGCATCCGGGGTGCGCCGCGCGATGCGCTGGTGGCCGACATCACGCCGCCCGACATACGCGGTGCCGCCTTTGGCCTGCGCCAGTCGCTCGACACCGTGGGCGCTTTCGTCGGCCCCCTGCTGGCCATGTGCCTCATGCTGCTGTGGGCCAACGACTTTCGCGCCGTTTTCTGGGCCGCGACCGTACCGGCCTTCCTGTGCGTGCTGCTGTTGGTGGTGGGCGTGCGCGAGCCTGACCGGCCCCTTGGCAGCCTTCGGACTAATCCGATCAAGCGAGCCAACCTGGCTCGGCTCGGCGCCAATTACTGGTGGGTCGTGGGCATTGGCGCAGTTTTCACGCTGGCGCGTTTCAGTGAGGCGTTTCTGGTTCTGCGTGTGCAAGAAGGCGGCTTGGGCCTGGCGTTGACGCCGCTGGTGCTGATTGGCATGAACCTGATTTACGCGGCCTGCGCCTACCCGTTTGGCAAGCTGGCCGACAAAATGCCCCACACCCGATTACTGGCCTGGGGGCTGCTGATTCTGATCGCTGCCGACGCATTACTGGCCTATAGCAACCAGGGCGGCTGGGTCTGGGCAGGCATTGCGCTCTGGGGGCTGCACATGGCCATGACACAGGGGCTGCTGGCGACCATGGTGGCCGACACGGCGCCAGCGGATTTTCGCGGCACGGCCTATGGCTTTTTCAATCTGCTGAGCGGCTTGGCCATGCTGGTGGCCAGTGGCTTGGCTGGCTTGCTGTGGGACCAGTTAGGCGCTGCGTTCACCTTTATCGCAGGCATCGCCTTCAGTGCCATGGCGCTTGTGCTGTTG
>JAZKHK010000067.1:0-6730 GCA_040385425.1 Pseudomonadota bacterium
GCATGGACTGGCTGGTGGAAAAAGCCACCGAGCTGGGCGTGGCCAGCATCCAGCCCCTGATGACCGAGCGCAGCGTGCTGCGTCTCAGCGGTGAGCGGGCCGAGAAAAAAGTGGCGCACTGGCAAAGCGTGGCGATTTCTGCGTGCGAGCAATGCGGCGGCAACCGGGTGCCCGTGATTCATGAGGTCTTGGGATTTGCCGCTTGGGCCAAGGCCCGCTTGCAAACCCAGGCAACGCCCGCAACTCAAGGGGCACAGAGCGATCTGTCGATGCTGCTGTCCCTGCGGCCGGGTACCCGGGATTTGCGTGAGGCGGTGAGTGCCGGGGCTCAGCAGGCGGGGGCCACGCCAGCGGCAATCACATTTCTGTCCGGCCCTGAGGGTGGCTTGAGCGCCGCCGAAGAGGAGATCGCGCTGAACTGCGGCTTTGCGCCGGTGACGCTGGGGCCGCGCGTGTTGCGCGCGGAAACCGCAGCTTTGGTCGCCCTGGCCGCCTTGCTGGTTTCGTAACTCGACGTTGAAAGGTCAAAAATGACGCAAGCCCAATTCAAAGGCGACGTTTCGCCCCTCGATACCTGGACCGCGTTGGCGCAAACGGCGGGCGCCACGCTGGTTGATGTGCGGACCCAGTCAGAGTGGACCTTTGTCGGCGGCCCCGATTTGAGCTCGCTGAACAAACCAGTGCATCGCATCGAGTGGCAAAAGTTCCCCGGCATGGCGCGCAACGAAGCGTTTGTGGATGAAGTGCGGGCCGCCGGCATTCAAAAAGACCAGCCAATTTACCTGCTCTGCCGCAGTGGCGTCCGGTCCACGGCAGCGGGCATGGCGCTGGCCGAACACGGCTACACCACCTACAACATCGTGGGTGGATTTGAAGGCCTGCTGGGGCCGGATGGGCATCGGGGTGTGGGTGGCTGGCGGGCAGCGGCCTTGCCGTGGAAGCAAACCTGACCAGGTGACGAAGATCAGGCCGATTCGACGGCCATGGCCGGTTGATGGACCGGCAGCCAGACGGTAAAGGTGGTGCCCACGCCCAGTTGGCTATCGACCTCGATGCGGCCGCCATGCTTGTCAATGATGCCGTAGGAAACAGACAGGCCGAGTCCCGTGCCCTTGCCAACCGGCTTGGTGGTGAAGAAGGGGTCGAAAATACGCGCCTGGATTTCTGGCGCAATGCCGGCGCCGTCATCGCCAATGGCAACCCACACCTGCTCCCCGACACAGCCACTGCGCAAAGTGATGTGGCCGCGCTCGGAAATCGCATGCGCCGCATTGACCAGCAGGTTCATGAACACCTGGTTGATTTGCGATAGCCGACACTCCACCAGCGGCAGAACGCCGAATTCGCGGATGATTTCGGCCTTGTATTTGATCTCGTTCCAGACCACGTTGAGGGTGCTTTCCAGCCCCGCGTGCAGATCGGACCTTTCCCAGCTGGCATCGCCGATGCGCGAGAAATCCCGCAGATCCTGCACGATGCGCCGGACCCGGGCGGTCCCGTCGATCGATTCGCTGATCAGGCCGCCAATGTCCTCGCGCAGGAAAGCCAGATCGATTTTGAGATGAAGATCGTCAATGTTCTTTTTGAGCGGGGGGTTGCTGGCGAGGAGCGGTGCCACTGTCACGGCAAGCTCGTCGATCAGGAGCAGCAAATCGCGGACATAATTTTTGAGCGTCCCCAGGTTGGAGTTGACGAAGCCAATCGGGTTGTTGATTTCGTGGGCAATGCCGGCGGCCAGTTGGCCGATGGAGGCCAGTTTTTCTGATTGCAGCAACTGGTTGTGCGCCTCTTCGAGCTGCTTGATCAGTGTTCGCTGCTCTTCTTTTTCACGCTGCAAAGCCCGGTTGATGCGTTCGTTTTCGCGCACCGCGGCTTCCAGTTCCTGGGTCCGCTCGCGGACCTGCTTTTCGAGCGTCACGGCGGTATGGAAGATGCCGAAATCGGAGCCCTTGGCGCTCATGTCCCGCTCGGCGCGGTTCATGAGGGCCGTGACCATCTTGTGGAGACGGGTGACCTCGGCTTGCAGCGTGGTCACCTCCGGCGCCAGGTCGGCGATGGTTGGCTCAGGCATCGCTTTCATCACGCAGGCGGCCAATGGCGATGCCGGTGAAGGTCTGGTTCACATGAACACCACCAAATTGTTCACCATAGGTGCTGAATCCCACGGTGTTGTTGCGTTGCAGGACTTCACCCACCGCTTCTTTTTGCTGCTTCTCGGTGATCTCGATGTTGCGCAGGATGCAGTCGCAGCCGAAGGTCATCTCGATCGGGCCGATTTCTTCCCGGATGCTGTCGAAGGTGTGCGCCAGATTGGCAATCAAGTCTTGGCCCCGCGCCACACGCAGGACCAGTCCTTCGTCAATGGCGCAAAAGAAGGTGAGCGGGCCGGTGGGGTCCACTTT
Organism: Pseudomonadota bacterium; assembly: GCA_040385425.1. Lineage (GTDB taxonomy): Bacteria > Pseudomonadota > Gammaproteobacteria > Burkholderiales > Burkholderiaceae_C > Rhodoferax. Next base: position 2,403 of record JAZKHK010000067.1, read on the forward strand.
CTGGATGGAGCGCACATAGTCGGTGCCGTTGATCACCACCACCACCGGCGTGGCGGCGTAAAGCATCGGGTTCAATTCCTCGACACCGACCCCGAGCAGGCGGGCGTATTCCTCGGCGGCCGGCAGTCCGTTGATTTCGGTGACGATGCGGTGGGCCACGTCGGCTTCAGTCACCACCAGGCGTTCGTTCTCGCTGACGAAATGCTGGGTCTTGAAAATCTTGAAGGGCAGCGGCGTGTTGATGAGCACCAGAACCGCGCTGTCGGTATGAAACGCGCCATCGTGAAAAACCCAGGTGCGTTCGAACTTGAAATCGTCACCGGCCGAGCCGCCGCACAAAGCGATGTCGCCCAGTGCCCCCTGGAGCGTGCGCACAACGGGCTCTTCACGAATGGAGAGACCATCCACGAGGAAAAAGGCGAAGGTATTGGCCGGCGAGACATGGGCCACACGGCTTTCCAGTTGCTGCAAAAGTCCTTGGGTAAAGGTCTCGCCGTGGGAGAACTCGAATTTCTGGAGTGCTGGCAGGCAACCGGCCACTGCCGTACAGACACCCGCTGAAAAACTGACGCCAACCAGGCTGTGGTTGAGATAGCCCGCCGGGCCGATCTCGCCCGCCGTGGTGCAGCCGATGACCTGAATGCCGACGAACAGTTTATTCAGTTCATCGGCCAGCGCATCGAGATCGTAGGCGCTGGAACAGAAGAAGATGACCAGCGCCATTTCGGTCTGCTGGAGGCTGGTATGCAATTCCCGGGCGGCCTGACGTGGGTCGGCAGCACAGGAGTGGGCACGGCGAATCGAGGTAGTGGTCGTCATGGCTTGTTGCTTTGTGGTCCGTTGACGTCTTGTTCGGAATCCCTGCTCTGATTCTTACCTGTGATCTTCTTTGAGATCACTTCGGCCTGATTATGCAGCGCTTAAGCAGGAGATTGGGCTGCTTGAAAGGCCCAGGGGCCCTTAAGACGGAAATACATTGGCCACTGCGTTTTCGGGGAACTTGCTGCGCCGGCGCATCAGGGCCGCATCGATCAGCATGCGCCCGGCCCAGCGGTAGACATTGAACTCGGCCACCAGTCCGCGCATCAGGCGCATGCGGTCTTGCTGTTCCGCCAGGGGCATGGTCAGGGCCATCTGAAGGGCAGCGGCGCATTGGTCGGCATCGTAGGGGTTGACGACCAGCGCCTCGGGCAATTCGCGTGCCGCGCCGGTGAATTGGGACAGGATCAGCACGCCATGTTCATCGTCGCGGGCGGCGACAAATTCCTTGGCCACCAGGTTCATGCCGTCGTGCAGGCTGCTGACAAAGCACAACTCGGCGGCCCGGTAATACGCATAGACCCGTTGCGGCTCATGGTGTTCGACCTTGAGAAGAATGGCCGGTGCCGGGCCGGGGAAGCGCGCGTTGATGCGGCTCGTCTGGTCGCGCACGGCGGCTTCGTGGTTGCGGTATTCGTCAATGCGGGAGCGACTTGGCGCGGCAATCTGGATAAAGGTAAAACGGCCAATCCACTGCGGGTTGAGGTCAAAAAGCCGTTCAACTGCCAGAAAGCGTTCAATGATGCCCTTGGTGTAGTCCAGTCGGTCCACGCCGATGCCGATGGCCTGGTCTGGAGGCAACTGGTTGCTTTCCCGCACCTCGCGGTAACAGTCCGCCACCGGTTTGCCGATCATTTCCGGGGTCGGCGGCCAGGTGATGGAGATCGGGTAGCGCCGGATGGCCGTGAGTTTGCCGCCTTGCGACACGGTGAAAGATTCACGGTCGACCCGGGCTTCGATCAGGCGGTCCACCGTATCGACGAAATTATTGCAATGGAACTGGGTGTGAAAACCGAGGATATTGCTACCCAGCAGACCCAGCAAAATATCAATGGCCCAAGGGCAGATGGCGAAGGATTCCGGATTCGGCCAGGGAATATGCCAGAAGGTGATCACCGTCGCCTCCGGCAGTCGCTCGTGGATCATGCGCGGCAGCAGTGCAAAGTGGTAATCCTGTACCAGCACGATGGGGTTCTCGGTCTTGGCCTCGCTGAACACAGCCGCCGCAAACTTGCGATTGGCCTCCACATAATGGGCCCAGTCGGCGGACCGGAAGGTGGGGCGAACGTGGGCAATGTGGCACAGCGGCCACAGCCCTTCGTTGGAGAAGCCATAGTAGTAGCCTGCTTCTTCTTCCGGTGTCAGCCAGACCCGGCGCAATTGGTAAGCGGGGTTCTCAGGCGGAACCGCCACGCGGTCAGCGCTGTCCACCACCTCGCGGTCGGCATTGCCGCTGCCCGTGGCGATCCACACGCCGGAACAAGCGCGCATCACGGGCTCCAGCGCCGTCACCAGTCCGCTGGCCGGTCGCTGCACTTCAATGTGATCGCCCTGGCGGTGATGGATATAAGGCTCCCGGTTGGACACGACGATCACGTCACCGCCACGCAGGTCGCCATGAAGAATGGCGCGCAAGGTGTCGGGCGTCCAGGTGAGCTGACTCTCGTCGCGGGCACGGCGCTCGGCTTCCAGGTCGCGGATAAGGCGTTGCAGGTCGCGGGCGATGGGCCTGAATTCAGGCGCCGGGGGTTTGATCTCCGCCGCCGCCGCTGCCGTTGCCGGTGGCGTACTGGTGGTTGGCCGGTGCAGCAGGCCCTCGCCGCGCAGCAGCGCCCGTGTTCCAGCGACCCAGCCGCGCCAGGACAACTGGGCAATCACCACCGTGATGAGTGATACCGCCAGCGCCAGACCGAGAAAAAAATAGAAAAGGTAGCGCCGGGTTTCTTCACTGCGCAGCCCAATGAAGCTCATGTCCTGCACCAGCACCAGCCGGCCGGCTGGATTCATCTCGCTGAGCACGGGCTTGACCGCGACATGCAACAGCCCCAGCGGGCTTTTGAGTAAATGCTGGTTGGCCTGGCCCCAGCGCTCCAGGTCGCTGCAGCGGATCTCGCCCGGGACCGAGGGGGTGGCCAGGAGCTGGCTCTGTGGTGAGGCGCAATAGCCCACGGCATAAAAACGCTCGTCCCGGCTGATGCGGGTAAAAAAAGCAATGGTGTCCGCTACAGAACCGCTGGCCAGTTGTTGCCCCAGCGGTTCTTCCAGCGCATTGGCGATGACCGTCGAGCGCAGATCAAGGTCGCGCACGGCCCAGCGCAGGGTAAATTGATCGACCAAAGGGGCAACAGCATAGGCAAAAGCCGCCAGAATCAACAACAAAGGCAGGACAAAGCGCAGGGACAGGCGCATGAACTCCTCCTCGTAGGGTCTGAGTTAAATCATCGTTTAACTTGCCTGCTGAATTAAGAAGACAATCATCAAGCGGATCAGCTTAGTTAAACCAGCGTGGAAATTCAAACCATCATTTCCGGCGTTGCCAACAAGGCTTCAAAGTCCGAGACGGGCACCGGCTTGCTGAACAGGTAACCCTGGAAGGCATGGCAGCCGTGCGCATCCAGAAACTCGCGTTGCGCTTCCGTCTCCACCCCTTCAGCGATGACGTTCAAACCCAGGGCGGTGGTCATGGCGATGATGGCCTGGACGATGACCGCATCATTGGGGTCGGTGGTGATGTCGCGCACAAAGCCCTGATCGATCTTGATCTGATCCAGTGGCAGGCGTTTGAGGTACTGCAGCGAGGAGTAGCCGGTGCCAAAGTCGTCCATCGAGAAACTCACGCCTTGCTGTTTCAGCTCGTGCATTTTGGCGATGGTGTCTTCCACATTCACCAGCACCGTGCTTTCGGTCAGCTCAAGTTTCAGGTGCGAGGGGTGGACGCCATTTTCCAGCAAGGTGAGCTGCACCTGCATGGCGAAATCGGGTTGGCGAAATTGATTGGCACTGACGTTCACGGCCAGCACGATGTCCCGCAAGATTGGCTGGTCTTGCCACTTTGCCAACTGGGCGCAGGCGGTCTGCAACACCCACAGGCCGATGGGAACGATTAACCCCGTCTCTTCCGCCAGGGGAATGAATTGCGCGGGCGAGACCAGCCCCCGCTCAGGGTGCACCCAGCGCAGCAGCACTTCCGCTCCTATGGGGCGGCGCAAACTGTCGACTTGAATCTGGTAGTACAAGCGGAACTGCTGGTGCGCCAGAGCCTGGTGCAATTCGGCTTCTATGCCCGCACGCGCCTCGATGGCGGCCTGCATTTGGGGGTCGTAAAAACGGATGGCGTTACGGCCTGCCGACTTGGCCTGGGACATCGCCGAGTTGGCGTACTTCAACAAGCTGCTGATTTTTTCCTGCTGCGCCAGGAAGATCACGATGCCGATGCTGACGGTGGTGTAGTGAATGTGCTCGCCCAGGCGATAGGGTTGGTTCAGCGTATCGCGTATTTTCTCGGCCAC
>JAZKHK010000067.1:6740-23411 GCA_040385425.1 Pseudomonadota bacterium
ACCAGTTCGGCCTGCTGCGCCGCCTCGGTCGGTGTGGCGCTGAGTTCTTCCAGCAAGACCACGAATTCATCACCACCCAGCCGCGCCACCGTGTCGCTGTCGCGCACGCACAGTCCGAGCCGCTTTGACACTTCAATCAACAATTGGTCACCGGCCTCCAGTCCTTTGGTGTCGTTGATGTTTTTGAAGTTATCCAGATCCAGGAACAGGATGGCCCCATGTTGCCGGGTGCGGGCACTGACCGCGCAGGCCTGTTGCAGGCGATTCATGAACAAAGACCGGTTCGGCAACTGGGTCAGCGTGTCAAAGTAAGCCAACTGATGAATCTGCGCTTCGGTTTCCTTGCGCGTGGTGATATCCGAGAAGATGCCGACGTAATGCGTCAAAACGCCTTGCTTGTTGCGCACCGCGCTGATGTTGAGCCATTCCGGATACTCTTCACCATTCTTGCGCTGGTTCCACAATTCACCTTGCCAATGGCCGTTGGTGTGAATATCAAGCCACATGGCTTCGTAAAAAATCGGGCTATGGCGGTGGGAGGTCAGGACGTGCGGCGTTTGCCCGATGACTTCTTCCTGGCTGTACCCGGTGATGCGGGAAAAAGCCGGGTTGACCGCCACAATGGCTTGCTGCAGGTCGGTGATGACCACGCCCGAGGCGCTGCTGACGAACACCTCGGCAAAGAGGTCGCGCTCGGTGCGCAAGCCGCTGGTATAGGCGTCATTGCTGCGGCACAGCATGATGGCTTTGGCCAGATGCGACATCACCGGCTGGAAGATCTGCGTCAATGGCAGCCCTGTTTTGGGCAGCTCCGGTGCCAGCAGCACCACCACGCCACAGCCATCGATGGGCAGGCGCAGGTAGGCGTGGTAGGTGGTGCGCAGGTTGGTCAGCAAGGCCAGCAACGCGGGGTGTTCGGTATCACGCACGGCCGCGCCGTACAGCAGGGCGCGTGGCAAGCGGGTTTGTTGACCGACCATGCCGAGCATGTCGTAATCACCCACGGCGGCATCAATGCGCACTTGCACGTCACCGCCGTCTTCCGCCTGCTTCGGGAGATCCAGGCAAATGAATCCGGCGGGGAAGGAGGTATAAAAAAGCAGGCGCTGCAACGTGCGTGTCAGCAAGGGCCGCAGGCTGATCTCGCTGCCGATGGTGACGGCGAGATCGTATAAAACGGGCAAAATTTCATTGCGATTCATGGACCACCTTAGCCCTGTTGCCAGCTTGTCGCCACCAGCGTGGCGTTATGAAACAAAGGGTAGCCATGCACCGTTGAGCCTCCGATTTCACCGAGCGAGAGGGCGCCTGCTATCTGGGTCGCCTGGGTGGCTGCCGCAAATTTTTGCAATTCAAGAGTGGCGGCATCGGGCCCCAAGTGCATGCGGCGTCCTGCGCAGTACAAGAGCAGCAACCGGGTGCCCGCTGTGTCGCCATTCAGCGCGGTCAAGCCCTCGGACAGCACGCGCAAGGTTTCATCCGAATCCACGGTCGGGGATTCCAGCAGGGTCAACACCGCATTGGCCGGCACTTCGCCGACGCAGAACAAGGCGCCATCTTCTCCCAGCATGACCGGGATGCGTACCACCACATGGTGGTTGGCGCGCACGATGCCGAAGGGAAAGTGCACGGCGTGCTGGTAAAAATTGTCGCGTGTGATCTGCACCTGGTATTGCTGCTGCACCAATTCCTGATAGACATCGAAAGCGGGTCGCCAGTCGATCTGGCTGATGCAGTTGCCACTGGTGGATGTGGCATAAACGGTTTGCTGCGGAGCGTAGTAACCATGTTCCAGAATGGCGCCGCGATGCGATTTGAGCAGCATCAGCAATACGCCGTTTTGCACCACGCGCTGGCCATCGAACAGGCAGGGCATGGGCAGGAACGTTTCACTGCCGGCATTGCCGCCGGCGTAATGCACGCGATTTGCCAGGCGCAGATAGAGTTCATCCAGCAGCGTGCTGATGTTGGGCACCATGGCATCAAACAGCATGAACAAGGTGATGTCCGGCGTGTCATCCAGATGCGCCCGCATGTCAGCGGCCAGTTGTTCTACGGCGAGTTCCGCACCTGCCGCATCCGGCGGAAGATCACCCATCAGCGTCCAATACGGCATCTGCTCAAAACACAGCAACCAAACACCGTGGCTTGAAAACTCAGCCTCTACCACCAGGGCCGGGAAGATGGCGCCGACCAAAGGGAGATGGGATTGGGCGCAGGTGGTTTGCAGCAGCGCCAGTGCGTGTCTGTCGGCCTCGGCGAGCATGGCAAAAACACCCGCATGCGGAAAACGCGTTTTCCATTCAGACAATAAGGCGGTGATGGCCGTCCCATCCACGGCTGGAAAAAATCGCATCATGTTTTTGCGGCCCACATCTATTTACCTTTTCCCTAAGAAGGTCATTTAATTTTGTGGAAGCAAGTATCGCATTCCTCGTGTATAGGGCAACATCAGTTTTGGATGCGATACTTAAAGGTTAACGTCTGATCCACTTCGCGCATGAATCTCAACACCAAAGCCACTTTGTTTTTTGCCAGCATCGTCGGCCTGTTGATGGCCGCACTGGTCGCCATCAGTTTGTATGCCTTTCGCAGTTTTTCGATTCTCTCGGCCAGTGAAAACATCCGCACCGCCGCCGAGATCGTGCGTGTGCACCTGACCGAATCGATGATCAATGGGACCATTGACAAGCGTGAGAGTTTTCTCAAACGGCTGCTTGAAGTCCAGGGCCTGAAGTCGGCCCATGTGTTGCGTTCGCCGCTGGTGGTGCAGCAGTTCGGCCCAGGCCTCAAGCAGGAAACCGAGGCGGACGACGACGTGCGTGAGGTGTTCCGCCTGGGGCAGCCCAAGTTCAAGCTGGCCGAAGAAGGAGAGGACCTGATCTTCAAGGGCACCATTCCCTACATCGCCTCCTCGCACGGCAGTCCGAATTGCCTGCAGTGTCACCAGGTGAGCGAAGGTGCGGTACTGGGAGTGGTGACGATGAGCATGTCGATCTCGGCGATTCGCAATCAGGCGCTGCTGACGGTGGCCGGTATCGTCGCCGTGGTGCTGGCCTTTGCGGTGCTGCTGGTCATCCTGTTGCGGCGCATGCTCAAGCCCATCTCCAGCACCGCTTCAGCGGTTGAACGTGCCGTCCACACTGCGCTGGAAGGCAATTTCAAGTCGCAGCTGGAGCAAAAAACCAACGACGAAATCGGTCACATTGCCGGCGACCTGAATCGCTTGCTGATGTTTCTGGATGATGGTCTGAACCGGATTGGCAACAGCGTCTCGCGCTTGACCGGGCGCGTCTCCTCGCCCGACGAGAACCTGCTCAGCGCCACCATCAGCATGGTGGACGGTTTGACCAAGGCGGCCCACTTCAAGCAGGCGATTGAAGAAGATGAAACCAAGATGGAGATCTACCAGCGCCTGTCGACGATGCTGCAGCAAGACCATCAGATTGCCACTTTCTCGATCTACGAACTCAACAACCAGAAGCACCAGATGATTCCGATCGTGGTGGACGGCCAGACCGGGAGCGATTGCCGCTGGTGCGATCCGCAAATCCTGATCCGTCCGGAAGCCTGTCGGGCCCGGCGCACCGGGCACAAGGTCGATGGCATCACCACGCCCGAGATTTGCTACGCGTTTCACCCGCCCGAGGCGAACGGTCATCGCCACCTGTGCTTTCCCATCATCCAGTCGGGCGTGGTGGGCAGCGTGTTGCAACTGGTGAGCTCGCCCCGGGAGCAGCAGCGCCACCTGGAGCTGGAGCCTTACATCAACGTGTATCTGCGCGAAGCGGCGCCGGTGCTTGAAACCAAGCGCCTGATGGAGACCCTGCGCGAAGCCAACCTGCGCGACCCCATGACCGGGCTGAACAACCGGCGCTTCCTGGAGGAATACGTGGAAACGCTGGTTGGCAACGTGCAACGCAAGAAGACCAATCTGGCCATCCTGATGCTCGACCTCGACTTCTTCAAGATGGTCAACGACACCTACGGTCACGATGCGGGCGACGCCGTGCTGAAAGCGCTGTCCAAGGTGCTCAAGCAATCGGTGCGCGCCTCGGACATGGTGATCCGCTACGGCGGTGAAGAATTCCTCATCATCCTGCAGGAAACCGACCGCCACAACGCGGATCTGATCGCCGAAAAAATCCGCCTGGCCGTGGAGAAACTCAAGACCCCGGTGTCCGGCGTAGTGATCGAGAAAACCATCTCCATCGGCCTGTCCGACTTCCCGACCGACAGCGACACCTTCTGGCAAGCCGTCAAGTACGCCGATGTCGCGCTCTACCGTGCCAAGGAAACCGGCCGCAACCGCGTGGTGCGGTTTGACACCAGCATGTGGACGGATGCCAAAGAGTATTGAACGGGTGAATCAAGGCGCGGGCGGCTGATATAGGTCAAATTTTTATGTTGGGGGCGCGCAGAAGCCTTTAGCATCAGCGCACTTTAAAAATTGGAAGCCTGTATGTCTTTATTGAACTGGACCGAGAAAAATCCCAGCGTTTTGCTGCAAGGCGGCGTGATTGCCCCCGATGAGCGCCTGCCGTGGCCACAAACCGCTGTGATGGGGATGCAACACGTGATTGCAATGTTTGGCGCCACCGTGCTGGCGCCGATCTTGATGGGGTTTGACCCCAATCTGGCTATTCTGATGAGCGGCATAGGCACGCTGATTTTCTTCATCATCACCGGCGGGCGCGTGCCCAGCTATTTGGGGTCGAGCTTTGCCTTCATCGGCGTGGTGATTGCCGCCACCGGCTACGCGGGCAAGGGACTTAACCCGAATATCGGGGTGGCGCTGGGCGGCATCATGGCCTGCGGCGCCGTCTGCGCCGCCATCGGCTTGCTGGTGCAGGTGGTGGGCACCCAGTGGATCGAAAAATTAATGCCGCCGGTGGTGACCGGCGCCGTGGTGGCCGTGATCGGACTCAACCTGGCCAGCGTGCCCATCAAGAACATGGCGGGCAGCAACTTTGACAGCTGGATGCAGGCGCTCACCTTTGTCTGTGTTGCGCTGGTGGCCGTGTTCACACGCGGCATGGTGCAGCGCTTGCTGATCCTGGTCGGCCTGGTGGTCGCCACCCTGGCGTATGCCGTGCTGACCAACGGACTTGGCCTGGGCAAGCCCCTGGATTTGTCGGGCGTGTTCAACGCCGCCTGGTTGGGAGGGCCCGGTTTTGCCGCGCCCGTGTTTGACCCTCAAGCCATGCTGATGATCGCCCCGGTCGCCATCATTCTGGTGGCTGAAAACCTGGGGCACATCAAGGCCGTCACCGCCATGACCGGCAAGAACCTGGATGCCTACATGGGCCGCGCTTTCATCGGCGACGGCATTGCCACCCTGGTCAGCGCTGGCGCAGGGGGCACGGGTGTGACCACCTATGCCGAAAACATCGGCGTCATGGCCGCCACCAAAATCTACTCCACCGCTATGTTTCTGGTGGCCGGACTGCTGGCTGTGGTACTGGGTTTCAGCCCCAAGTTTGGCGCTGTCATCCAGGCCATTCCGCTGCCGGTGATGGGCGGCGTGAGCATTGTGGTGTTCGGCCTGATTGCGGTGGCGGGTGCCCGCATCTGGGTGGAAAACAAGGTGGACTTCACCGACAACAAAAACCTGCTGGTGGCCGCCATCACGCTGGTGCTGGGCACGGGCGACTTCACGCTCAAGTTTGGCGGCTTTGCGCTGGGTGGCATCGGGACCGCCACTTTTGGCGCGATTCTGCTGCATGCGCTGCTGAATTTGAAACCCCGGACTTATAGAGCCAAATAAGGCTGTCGCCCTTGTGCAGCTTACGTCAGTAGCTATTTAATCAATAGCAATTGACGTTGGCCTGGCGGTGATGCCGGGGTGGGCCGTCTGATTTTTAGTTTGCTCTATTTTTGATAGCTGTTTATTCAGGCAACATAAGGGCTAGCGGCTTATTTTGTTCACAATCCTAGCGTTTTCCAGATCTGATCGACTTTGGTCGTCACTTCCGGCGTCATTTGCATGGTGCGGCCCCATTCGCGGTTGGTTTCGCCCGGCCATTTGTTGGTGGCGTCCAGGCCCATCTTGCTGCCCAGGCCGCTCACGGGTGAGGCAAAGTCGAGGTAGTCGATGGGCGTGCTGTCTACCAGCAGCGTGTCTCGGCTGGGGTCCATGCGGGTGGTGATGGCCCAGATCACATCGGTCCAGTCGCGCACGTTGATGTCCTCATCGACCACCACGATGAACTTGGTGTACATGAACTGGCGCAGAAAGCTCCAGATGCCAAACATGATGCGCCGGGCGTGGCCGGGGTAGGACTTCTTGATGCTGACCACCGCCATGCGGTAGCTGCAGCCTTCGGGCGGCAGGTAGAAGTCGGTGATCTCGGGATACTGGCGCTGCAGCAGCGGCACAAACAGCTCGTTCAGCGCCAGACCCAGCATGGCGGGTTCATCCGGTGGTTTTCCGGTGTAGGTGGAGTGGTAGATCGGCTCTTTCTTGAGCGTGATGCGGTCGATGGTGAATACCGGGAACTCAGCGGTTTCGTTGTAGTAGCCGGTGTGGTCGCCGTACGGGCCTTCGACCGCGTGCTCGAAGCCGCTGGCGTGGGAGGCGTCGGGGTAGATGTGGCCTTCGAGCACGATCTCGGCCGAAGCCGGCACGCGCAATTCGCTGCCCAGCGCCTTCACCAGTTCAGTACGGCTGCCGCGCAGCAACCCGGCAAACTGGTATTCCGACAGGCTGTCGGGCACCGGCGTGACGGCACCCAGAATGGTGGCCGGGTCGGCGCCGAGCGCCACGCACACCGGGTACGGTTGGCCGGGGTTCAGCGCGCCGTGTTCCCTGAAGTCCAGCGCGCCGCCACGGTGCGGCAACCAACGCATGATGACTTTGTTGCGCGCCAGCACCTGCTGGCGGTAGATGCCCAGGTTTTGCCGCGCCTTATGCGGGCCTTGGGTGATCACCAGACCCCAGGTGATGAGTGGCGCCACGTCGCCGGGCCAGCAATGCTGGATCGGCAGGCGCGCCAGATCGACGTCAGCACCTTCCCACACCACCTCCTGGCAGGCAGCACTGCGCTGCTCCTTGGGCGCCATGTTCCACAGCGTTTTCACCATGCTGCCCAGGCCCATCAAGTCCTTGAAGCCCTTGGGCGCTTCGGGTTCCTTGAGCATGGCCAGCACGTGGCCGAACTGGCGCAGCTCGGACACATTACTCACGCCCATGCCGAGTGCAACCCGGCGCGTGGTGCCGAACAGGTTACCCAGCACCGGCATGCTGTGGCCGGTGGGGTTCTCGAACAGCAAAGCCGGGCCGCCAGCCCGCAGAGTGCGGTCGCACAGGGCGGTCATTTCCAGATGCGGCGAGACGGGCAGCGCGACGCGCTTGAGCTCGCCCAATGCTTCCAGCTGGGCAATAAAGTCTCTCAGGTCACGGTAAGCCATTGGACATTTTCGTTAATTGGATAGGACGATGAAAGCAGAAGTGACAGGCGCGCAGTCGCTCAGGCCTTACCAGGACGGGTTTAATCTGCGGCCTGCAGGCCAGACCAGCGCGGCGCGTCGGCTTGCGGCAGGCCCAGCAGATCGACCACCCGGCTCACGGTGTGGTCCACCATCTCGGCCAAGGTTTGCGGCCGGTGATAAAACCCGGGCACCGGCGGGAAGATGATGCCGCCCATTTCGGTCACGCTGGTCATGTTGCGCAGATGCGCGAGATTGAGCGGGGTTTCGCGCACCATCAGAATCAGGCGGCGCCGTTCTTTCAGCATCACATCGGCGGCGCGTGCCATCAGGTTGTCGGACAGACCATGCGCCACCGCCGCCAGCATACGCATAGAGCAGGGCGCTACCACCATGCCGTCGCACTGGAACGAGCCGCTGGCGATAGCCGCGCCGACTTCGCGCACCGGGTAGGCCACATCGGCCAGGGCCTCCAGCTCGGCGCGGCTCATGTCAAGCTCTTGCTGCACATTGAGCCAACCGGCGTCGGACACCGTCAGGTGGGTTTGCACGTTGCCGAGGGCGCGCAACACCTGCAGCAGGCGCACGCCATAGATGGCACCGCTGGCGCCGGAGATGGCGACGATGATGCGCTTTGGCGGGGGCTGGCGCACGGGGGGAGGCTCTGATGGCAGGGCAGATTGGCTTAGCGGGGCGCCAGTCGCGCCCGCAGCCGCGCCAGCACGTTGGTAGGCTTGAAGGGCTCCAGATCGAGCATCGGCAGCTCAATCGCATCCAGCGTGTTCTTGACCAGCAAGCCCAGTTCGGTGTCACCTTCCATCGACAGGCGGCGGCTGAAGAACAGCGTGTCGGGGTCTTCCTGGCGGCGGGCCAGCAGCATGAAGTCGTAGGCGCTGGCGCTGATGGTCAGGTCCGCTTCGCCCTTGTTCTGGCTGGCGACAAAGCGGCCGTTGAGCCAGGCAAAGTCAAAAGTCCACTGCGCATCGCTCACGCGCAGGCGCAGTTTTTTGCCAATCAGCATCTGCGTGACATCGGGCGCCAGGCTCTTCGCCAGCGCCAGATTCAAGCCGGTCACAAACAACAGCGAACCGGGGTAAGCAGGCAGGAGAGACAGGAGATTGCCGACGGGTGGGGGCAACAGAAAAGGGCTGGCGTTCATGGATAAATCCTTTTAAATCATTTCAGCTGGGCTGGCGAGCTGTTCCAGCCCCGGCTTGCCGTACCAGTAGCCGTTGCAGGCCTGGTCCGGCATCAAGCCGGTCATGGTCTGCATGGTAGCTTCAACCGTGCTTTGCTGCGTCAGCACCTCATGGAACAAATTGACAATTTCGCCCGTGTGTTGCGACTGCGGGCTGATGCGCACCACATCGACGCCCATCTTCTGCATCGCGTCCAGTTCCGGCAGCAGGTTATAGACTTTGGCCGACTGGGTTTGCGTGCCGTTGAGCACCAGAAAGCCTTCGCTTTCGCGCGTGCGCATCATCAGGCCATCCGGGTGCGCGATGCAGCTGAACTGGCAGTCGTCCTTGGGCAGGTTGCGGTGGCGCGCGGTGAAGCAGCGCGCCGAAAACGCCAGCGGCATGCGGCCATAGGCGAAGACTTCGGTCTCCACACCGGCTGGGCGGCCCTGCTGCATCAGCGCCAGGTCGTCACGTCCCATTTCCAGCGGCATGACCCAACGTTTGATGCCCAAACCAGCCATCCATTCCAGCGTGGGCACGTTGTAAATGTTCAAGTGCGGACCGGCGACGAACAGCGCTTTGCCGCTCAGGCAGTGGGCGGCCCCCATGTCGTTGGCTTCCACCATGAACTCGCCGTTGGCGGCGATTTTGTGCAGCACCGTCACATCGGCGCCCGATTCGATCAGCACCTGGGTGGACAGCACCACCTCTTTGCCGGCATCGCGCAAGCGCGCCGCAATGCTCAACCAGTCGGCCAGGCGCAGCTCGTGGCGGCGCGAACACACGGTTTCGCCCAAATACACAATGTCCACTGGCGTGGCGGCCATGGCTTTGTAGAAGTCGAGCACGTCATTGCGCGCCCAGTAGTACAGCAGCGGTCCTAAAGCGATCTTCATGTTGGTTATTTCCATGGCCGGTGGTAGGCACCCAGCGTGTGTTGTTGGCCTTCGGCCACTTTGTCCAGGTCGCTCATCCAGGCTGGTTTGGCGGAGTAGCGGTGCGGGTTGTCGCGGCAGTTGTCGATGGCTTCACGCCACACCTTGGTGACTTGCGCCACGTAGGCCGGGCTGCGCTGGCGACCTTCGATCTTGATGGCGCGCACGCCCATCTTCATCAGCTGCGGCAGCAGTTCCAGCGTGTTGAGGCTGGTGGGTTCTTCAATGGCGTAGTAGTTCTGGTCGTCGCCGACGTCAAAACGGCCTTTGCACAGCGTGGGGTAACCGGCGTTTTCGCCAGGGGTGTAGCGGTCAATCAGCACGCCGTTCAGGCGCGACTCGCGGCCCTGCGGCGTTTCCACCCAGCGCACCGCTTTGGGCGGTGAGCACACGCCGTTGGTGTTGGGGGCTTCGCCGGTGACGTAGCTCGACAGTGCACAGCGTCCTTCGACCATCACGCACAGGCTGCCAAAGCCGAAGACTTCAATCTCGACCGATGTTTTGTCGCGCAATTGTTCGACTTGCGTCATCGACAACACGCGCGGCAACACGGCGCGCACCACGCCAAAGTGCTGCTGGTAGAAATTGATGGCTTCGTAGTTGGTGGCCGAACCCTGCACCGACAGATGCAGGCGCAGTTTGGGGTGGTGTTTGACGGCGTAGGCCATCAAGCCCGGGTCGGCCAGAATGACCGCATCCACGCCGCTGTCGGCGGCGCGGTCAATGGCTTTTTGCCACACCTGCGGACTGGCCGCCTGCGGGTAGGTGTTGAGAGCCACCAGCACTTTGCGGCCCCGGTCATGCGCATAGCGAATGCCGGTGGCAATGGCCGCTTCATCAAAGTTGAGGCCGGCAAAGTTGCGGGCGTTGGTGGCATCGCGAAAACCGAGGTACACGCAGTCCGCGCCATGGTCAACGGCGGCCTTGAGGGCGGGTAGGCTGCCGGCCGGGCAGACCAGCTCCATGGGCGCTGTAACGGGGGCGCCCGCTGGAGGCGGGGCAAGGGAACTGTCAACGATGGAATTCATCTTGGGCTATGGGTGTGGGCCACCTGCGCCGAATGTGCCAGGTGTGTTGAGACTGCCCAAAGGGCAGGCAAAATTTTCATGCGGCGAAGGTATCAGACCCGACCGAAAAATCCGCTGATGCAGGTCAAGCAAGTTGGAGTTAAGTTACTCCAACCTGACAGAGTTATTCTCTCGCTGCTTAACCGCCGCAGCAACCGCCGCAGCAACCGCCGCCTGCGGCCTTGGCACTTTTGCCAATCTGGACGCGCCACACTTCCGGGCCCGCTTCCAGGTAATCCCAGCTGAATTGGCCGGGTGAACGCATCTGGAACTGGTCGTTGAGTGGTTTGGGATCGTGGTCGTTAATCAGCTCCAGCGACTGGCCTGGCAACAGGGCTTCAAAAGTACTGAAAATCAACGCGTGCCGTTGAGGAGGTGCAATTTGGCGCAGATCAAGGGCGGTGGCGGTGGACGCAGACATGGGGAATCCTTTAAAGATGTATTAACAATGCCTGTTTACTGTAACCGCTAAAACCAGCGAAATCAATATGATGAATCAATCTTTAAGGACCTATCGACATCAGCGGTCAGGGCGATTCGCTGAATCCCTTGTTATGTCGATGGTGTGAGCATGCGCTCGCTGAACACATGGGCCGGCAGCGGTTTGCTGTACAGATAACCCTGTCCGATATCGCAGCCGAGTGTGCGCAAAATCGCCAGTTGCTGCTCGGTTTCAACGCCTTCGGCCACCACCGACAACTCCAGACTGTGCGCCATGGCCACGATGGCGCGAACGATGGCATTGGCCTGGTCGCTGCCCAGCGGCGTGATGAAGGAGCGATCAATTTTCAGCACATCGATCGGCAAGCGCTGCAGGTAAGACAGCGACGAGTAACCGGTGCCAAAGTCGTCCAGCGACAGGCGCAGGCCTTGGGCGTGCAGGCTGCGCAGTTCGTCAATGCTGTCGCCTTCCGGGTTCAAAAGAATGGACTCGGTGATTTCCAGTTCAATCGCCTCGGTCGGCAACTGCCAGCGCGCCAGGTTGTCCAGCACGCAGCGCGCCAGATGGCGGCCCGCAAACTGGCGGGGTGACAGGTTGATGGCCAGCCGTGGCGCCTGAGGACATTGACGGCGCCAGGCGGCGGCCTGGGCCAGGGCGGTTTCGATAATCCATTCGCCAATGGGAATGATCAAGCCGGTTTCTTCCGCCACCGGGATGAACTGATCCGGCGGAATAAACCCACCGTCCACATGCCAGCGCAGGAGCGCCTCGGCCCCTACCAGGCGGCCACTGGCGATGTCAATCTGGGGCTGGTAATAAAGCTCAAGCTCCCCTTTTTCCAGGGCATGCCGCAGGCGCTGCTCGATCGTGACCCGCGTCTGAATGCGCAGATTCATCTGCTTGGTGTAGGGCCGAACGGCGTTGCCGCCCGCCGACTTGGCGTCGTACATGGCGGTGTCGGCGTTGCGCAGCAAGGTGCTGCCTTCCAGGCCGTGGTCGGGGTAAAGGCTGACCCCGATGCTGGCGCCCACCAAAAACTCGTGTTCCTGCTCCTGAAAGGGCTGGCTGATGGCGCCCAGCAGCATGCGCCCCACCTCCAGCGCCGCGTGCTCATCCGCCACGTCGGGCAGCAACACAATGAACTCGTCACCGCCCTGGCGGGCCAGTGTGTAGCGCGCATCCAGCACCGCGCCCAGCCGCAGGGCCACGCTTTTCAGCAACTGGTCGCCCACGTCGTGGCCCAGGGTGTCGTTGATGTCCTTGAAACGATCCAGATCAATGAACAGGACCGCCGCCCGGTGCTGGTGGCTTGCCGCCTGTTCCAGCGCCTGGGCCACACGCTCGGTCAGCAACACCCGGTTAGGCAGCGAGGTCAGGTAATCGTGAAAGGCGAGAAACTGGATTTGGGCTTCGCGGTTTTTGCGCTCCGTGATGTCAGAGACCGAACCGGCCATCAGATAGGCCACGCCGTTCGGATCGCGCCTGGCCATGCCGCGTGAGGCCACCCAGCAGTAATCTCCGCTCATGGTGCGAACGCGGTATTCGTCATAAAAGTAGGGGGTGAGGCCTTTCAGATGGGCCGCCACCGCGCGGTTGTAGCCCTCGCGGTCCTCGGGGTGAACCAGTTCCAGCCAGGCGTAGGTGTCGGGGAAAAAGTTCTTGTCATAGCCCAGGATGCTGAGGAGGCGTTTACCGAGGTCCAGCGTTTTGGTGCGCGGGTCCCAGGACCAGAACCCGTCGTGTGCGCCTTGTCGTGCGAGTTCGTGTTCGCGCCGCGTGCGTTGCATCAGCGCAATCAGGCGCAGCGCAAAAACCAAGGCCAGCAGCAGCAAGGCGGTTGCCAGCAGGGGCAGCGCCGGAACGGAGACGCCATAACGGTCCAGCAGCAGGAGGCCAATCGTCCCGGCCATCGTCGCCAGCAGTCCCCAGGCGCTGGCGGGAATTGCCCACCAATCCTCCGGCAAATCGTCATCCTGCCCGCTGGTGGAGGCGGCGGGACGAATGGGCACCATGGAGCCCGCTGCGGGTGCGGGAGGGCGGGAGCCGGTCACGCCATCTGCGCCATCACCTGGGCCACCGCTGCCGTCAGTTTCTTGGCATACGGCACGTGCAAAAACTCATTGGGACCGTGCGCGTTGCTCTTGGGGCCGAGTACACCGCAGACCATCATTTGCGCTTTCGGGAAGCCCTTGGACAACATGCTCATCAGCGGAATGGTGCCGCCCTGGCCGATGTAGCCGCAGGGCGCGCCAAAGTAGTCTTGGGACGCGGTGTTGAGCGCCTGCTCGAACCATGGCGCTGTGCTGGGCGCATTCCAGCCGGTGGCGCCGCCTTCGCCCTCAAAAGTGACGCGGGCCTGGTAGGGCGCGTTGTCTTCCAGCAGGCGTTTCAATTCCCGCACCGCCGTGCCCGCGTCAATCAGCGGCGGCAGGCGCAGGCTGAGCTTGAACGCGGTGTAAGGCCGCAGCACGTTGCCGGCATTTTTGAAGTCGGGGAAGCCTTCGGCACCGGTCACGCTGAGCGTCGGCGCCCAGGTGCGGTTCAGCAGTGCCTGCACCGGATCGGTGGTGGTCGGCAGGGCGAACTGGATCGAACCGCCGCAGTCGTAATGCGCCCACGGAAAGCGCTTGTAGAGTTCATCGCCCAGAATCGCCGCCGTGGCCTGGGCCTGGCGCATGCGGTCAGCCGGCACTTCGCAATGGAACGAGGCCGGCAGCAGGCGGCCGGTGGCGCTGTCTTCGAGCCGGTCCAGCACCTGGCGCATGATGCGAAAGCTCGACGGCACCAGGCCGCTGGCGTCGCCCGAGTGCACGCCTTCAGTCAAAATTTCAACCTTCAGCACGCCGCTGGCCATGCCGCGCAGGCTGCTGGTGAGCCAGAGCTGGTCGTAGTTGCCGGCACCGGAGTCCAGGCAGATCACCAGTCCCACATCGCCCAGCCGACTGCCCAGGGCGTCGATGTAAGGCAGCAAATCGTAGGAGCCGCTTTCTTCACAGGTTTCGATCAGGCCGACGATGCGCGGGTGCGCCTTGTTCTGGCTTTTGAGGGCCTGAACGGCGGCAATGCTGGCGTACACCGCATAGCCGTCATCGGCGCCGCCGCGGCCGTAGAGCTTGCCATCTTCGTACTTGGGCGTCCACGGCCCGAGGTCACTGCGCCAGCCGCTGAATTCGGGCTGCTTGTCGAGGTGACCGTACATCAGCACGGTCTGGCTGGAGGGCACCTTGGTGGCGTCAGCGGCCCCGCTGGAGGCCGGTATTTCGAAAAACAGCGCCGGTGTGCGGCCTTCGAGCCGGATGACTTCGAGCGTCAGCCCGTCCACTTTTTGCGCCATGACCCAGGTCGCCGCGTCCCACATCACCGTGTCGATAAAACCGTTTTTCTCCCAATCGGCGTCAAACGCGGGCGATTTGGCCGGGATGCGGATGTAATCCTCCAGCCGGTGGACGATGTCCTCATCCCAGGCGCGGCTGATTTCTCCCAGGGCTTGCGTGGCGTTCAGTGCGGATTCAGGTACTCGGGCATTCATGCCATCTCCTTGGGCGGTTCATCAAAAGCGTTGTATATCATGCCGCGCCCACCCTTTGCATTGATCTGGTCAATAGCCATTATCACGGTGTCTTTCAACACCGTTGTGATTTACAAAGCGAAGCAAAAGAGGTCAGGCAGAGGCGCACAAGATTTTTGTACGCTTCAGTGCGACGCCTCTGACCACACTTGGCATCAGTCCTTGCCGTAGTTCGGTGAGCGTGGACCGTACAACACACCGTTGGGCGTGCCGGCAGACAACAGACGCGCGGTGGTCACACCTGCAATTTGGTGACTTTGATCCAGGGCAGTTGCCATGACCTGTTTGACGATGGCGGAAATCAGCAACCCGAGCACACCTCCTTGCTGCTGGTTTTGTCCCTCTTCGCTGGAGGCGGCAGCGGAACCCTTCCACAGCAGTTTGCCGGTTTTCAAGTCCACCAACTTGGCTTGGGCCGAAACCATGGAGGTACTGTTAACCACTTGGTACACAGTTCCGTATTTGTTGATGGTGATGTACAGGGCGGCATCCGCGCCAAATATCTGCCGTAACTTATCTGCCGACGTGGCATGCATATCTGCTGGCTGGGTCATCCCGTTTTCCTTGAAGGCTTCGGCCACCAAGGTCACCGGCATCACGTAATAGCCTGCTTCGGCCAGCGGCCGTGTGGCGTAGGACAGCATGCTATATGGAGCCTGCACTTCTGGGGTGTTGTTCAAAGGAGGCAACACCAAAATGGAGCGCGGACGGCTTTCTTTGTAGGCGGTGTAATCAAAAGGTGTTTTGGTCGCGCATCCTGTCATTACGAGAAAACCGATGGCTGCAGCCAGCACTTTGAGATATTTTTTCCAGTTCATAAGGGTTCCTTATTTTTTGAAATTGCGCAACAGGAAATCCATGAATATTTCCGATTCAGGGTACTGTTTCTTTTCAGTCTGCATTTGTTGGGCAAATTGGTCCAATTTGCCTTGCTGCCCATATAAAAGGCCCAAATGTGCGTAGTAGCCGGGTGGAACGGCTCCCCCGCTGGCCTGAATCTTCTTCAAGTCTTCTTCCATGAGTTGCATTTGCGCATCAAGGCTCAGCTTATCGGCGCGAAAGTACGCATCGACGTTGTTTTGATAACCCTGCCATTGGTAGAGGCTTTTCGGTTGGGTGACACATCCTCCCAACGCTACGCAGGCAAGCAATACCGTCGTCATGCTCAATCGAATATTGGACATATATATGTTCCTAGATGTAATGGGGTGATCGGTCAAAGAGCAGGGCGCCATGCACCACTGTCGATGCCAGATACAAGGCTGTTCACGGCATCGCGAATGGCCAAGTCAAGGACCTTGCCATTCAGTGTCGAGTCATAACCTGCAGTTCCGCCAAAACCAATGACTTCACGCTCCGACAGACTGAATTCACCTGCCCCCTGGGACGAAAAAACAACTTCTGATGTCAATGTATTGACGATGTTTAAATTGACCTTGGCATAGGCAATTTGGGTTTTCCCACGACCCAAAAGACCAAATAATTGCCTGTCGCCAACGTCCTTGCGGCCAAACTCTGTGACGTCACCTGTGATTACAAAATCGGCGCCCTTGAGTGTTTGCACTTTTTTCTGGAGCGCTGCTTCTTCTTTGATTTCGGTCATGTTGGTGCGGTCCATCACGCTAAAGCGGCGGCTCTGCTGCAAATGGGTGAGCAAAATGGTTTGGGCCTGCCCTCCCAGCCGATCTACGTTGTCAGAAAAAACGCCACGCAGAAAAGACGAGCGGTTATCAAATTTTCCTACTGAAACTGGCGTGCGTGGGCCGCTATAGACTTGGCTGGCGGACTCCACTTTTTGAATCGCAATAGTCCTGGATTCCTCTTGATGGGCACAGCCAGCAAGCGAGAGGATGGCAGCCATGAACCATGGCGTGGAGATGTATTTTTTCATATCAAACTGATTCCCTTTTTGCGCTCTCCCTTGGCATTGAACGATTTATCAATGCTCCCGAGAGAAGCTGGCAACTGTAACAATAAGTAAATCGCTTCTGGCCGTAGATCGAATGTTGGCGGGCACAGTGGTCGAGCGGCTGGCAAGAGGACGGGAATG
>JAZKHK010000067.1:23421-27110 GCA_040385425.1 Pseudomonadota bacterium
TCAGGCGTTGAGGTCGGCGCCCCGGGTTTCCGGCAGGAAAAAATAGCCGGTGACCAGCGCCATGAGCAACAGCGCAGCGGGGTAGACCAGACCTGTCAGGGCACTGCCGGAATTCTTGGCAATCAGCGCCACCATGTAAGGCGAGAGGCCGCCAATCCACCCCGCGGCCAGGTTGTGAGGCAGGCCCACGGCGGTGTAGCGCGTGCGCGCCGTGAACAGCTCCGACAGCAGGGCTGTTTGAGGCCCCGTCACCAGCGCCACGGCGAGCACCAGAACCAGCAGCAGGACAAAAATCAGCCCTGGCTGGCTGGCCCACTGTTGCAGGCCGGCGTAGATCGGCAGGATGGCCACCGTGCCCAGCAGCAGCCCGATCAGCACCACGGGCCGGCGCCCCAGGCGGTCCGACAGCGCCCCACCCACATACGTGAGCGGGAACAGGCACAGCGTGGCGGCCAGCGCGACCCAGCCGGCCAGCGTCGGCTCCATCTTCACGACGGTTTTGAGAAAAATCGGCGCATAGACCTGGGAGCAGAAAAACAGCACGCTGCCGCCGGCTGAAATGCAGAAGAACAGCAAGGCCATGCGGCCGCGCGTCTGGGGGTCCTGCAGGCAGTCGCGCAGCGGCGCGACGGAGGTGTGGCGCTGCTGGCGCAATTGCTCGAACACGGGCGACTCATGCAGGGCCAGGCGCGCCTTCACGCTGGCCAGCAGCAGCACGGCCGACAGCAGAAACGGGATGCGCCAGCCCCAGTCCTTGAAATCCGCCTCGCTCAGCCAGCTCTGCAACAACATGATCTGGAAGGTGGAAGCCAGAATGCCCAGCCCGCCCATCCACTGCAGCACGCTGGTCATCGCGCCCCGGCGCGCGGCAGGCGCATGTTCGGCCAGGTAAACATTGGCGCCGCCAATTTCCCCGCCCATGGCCAGGCCCTGGATCAGCCGCAGGGCCAGCAACAGGCCAGTGGCGACCCAGCCCCACTGGGCATGGGTCGGCAGCAGCCCGACGGCAAACGTGGCCGCGCCCATGATGCCAATGGTGGCGATGAAGGTTTTGCGGCGCCCATAGCGGTCGCCAAAGGAGCCGAAGAGGGCCGCGCCCAGGGGGCGCACCACCATGCCCATGCCAAAGGTGGCCAGGCTGTAGAGCAGTCCTGCCACCGGGTCATCCGGGGGGAAGAACAACGCCGCAAAGTGGACGGCCAGGGTCGCAAAGGTGAGGAAGTCGTACCACTCGATGAAGGTGCCAAACCAGGCGGCCAGGGCCACCTTGCGGTAGGCCGCGTCATTGGCGTCAGCGACGGTGGGGGTGTTGGAGAGGGAGGGGGACGGAGAAATTTTGGGCATGGCCCCAAGTATCTCGCCTTTACACCCCAGTGCCGGGCGGCGTATTGAAGCGCACGGTCACAAAATTTGCTTCGGGCGTACGCCAGCACACTGAAATGTGCCGGACGAAAACTTAAGCTGACCTCACGCCAAGTACGACCATCCCGGTGGTACTGGTTGGCCCGCAGAAGCCTTGCTGCCTCTGCGCCAAATTTTCAAACTGAAAGTGATTCATCATGAAAGCTACGCTACTGATTTCGGCCCTGCTCGCCACCTTGGGCCTGGCCGCCTGCGACCGCCCTGCGACTGTCGTCACCGTTCCCGGCCCAACGGTTACCGTGCCCGGGCCTGCTGGTCCCACAGGCGCGACCGGTGCGACCGGATACCAAGGCAACACGGGCAACACCGGCGCCACCGGCACGCAAGGCAATGACGGCAAAACGGGGGCAACGGGCACGCAGGGTTACGACGGGAATACCGGCGCTACCGGCGCTACTGGTTACACCGGCAATACCGGCAGCACAGGCGCCACCGGCAAGACTGGTGGCAATACCACGGTGATCGTGATGCCGCCCGCTTCAGCGCCAGCGAACTGAAACCCTTATTCACCCCGACAAGGAGCACATCATGAGCTTGGGAACCATTCTGTTGATCGTTTTGATTTTGATGCTGGTTGGCGTCTTTCCAAGCTGGCCGCACAGCCGGAATTGGGGCTATGGACCCAGCGGTGGTTTGGGCCTGGTCCTGATCATCCTTGTCATCCTGCTGTTGAGCGGGCGACTCTGACGCGATCGGAGATCTGACCTGCGTGCCTGGACCCCCATGGAGACTGACTCGATGAGAAGGTCAGACGCCAGGGCTCAGGTCAGCCGCAGCGCCAAGCCGGCCAGTGCGCAGGCGGCAATCACAGTAATCACGCCCACCTTATAGCGCAACAAGGCCACGGCGGCCAAAAAGGCCAGCGCCAGTGCCACGAAGTCTATTTTTGATAGAAATGTGCCTGTAGCCCCCGTCTTATAAGCAATGTGCACTATGAAAAACAGAGCAAGACTGGCAATCACCCCGACCACGGCGGCGGTGATGGCGGTCAGCGGCGCCGTGAACTGCAGCTTGCCGTGGGTCGATTCCACCAGCGGACCGCCGGCCAGAATGAAGACAAAGGACGGCAAGAAGGTAAACCAGGTCACCACCGTGGCGGCCAGCGCCGCGCCCAGAAACAGCGCGTCCGGCCCCAGCACCTGCTTGCCCCAGCCGCCCACAAAGCCAACATAAGCCACCACCATGATCAGCGGACCGGGCGTGGTTTCGCCCAGGGCCAGGCCGTCGATCATCTGCAGCCCGGTCAGCCAGCCAAACTGCTCGACCGCACCTTGGTATACATAGGGCAGCACGGCGTAGGCGCCGCCAAAGGTCAGCAAAGCCGCCTTGGTAAAGAACCAGCCCATTTGCGTCAGCGTACCGCTCCAGCCCTGCCAGGCGATCAGGGCGCCCATCGGCAGCAGCCAGAGCAGCCCGCCCACGACCAGCACGCGGGCCAGGCGGGATTTTTTGAAGCGGGCATGGGCTGGTGTGGGCGTGGCGTCGTCGATCACGAAAGCCGGTTTGACCGCCGCCGCTGGCCCGTTCCCCGCGCCCGTCCCCGCTGCTTGGGTGGCCGCGCCGTGCCCTTTGCCGGCGGCAAATTGCCCCGGCGCCCAGCGCTGACCCAGCCAGCCGGTCAACGCCGCCGCCAGCACAACCGCCGGGAACGGCACGTCCAGGAATGCAATTGCTATGAAACTAATAGCTGCCACAGCCCATAGTACGGGGGCTACAGTCGGTTTCTTCAATGTTTTGGAGCCAATTCGGTGCACCGCCTGCAACACAATCGCCGCCACCGCCGGTTTGATGCCGTACAGCAGGCCTGCCACCCAGGGCACGCTGCCAAACGCCACATAGACCCAGCTCAGGCCGATCAGAATGAACAGCGAGGGCAGCACAAACAGCGCACCTGCCACCACGCCGCCCCAGGTGCGGTGCATCAGCCAGCCGATGTAGGTGGCGAGTTGCTGCGCCTCCGGGCCGGGCAGGAGCATGCAGTAGTTCAGCGCGTGCAGGAAACGCGATTCGGAAATCCAGCGTTTTTCTTCCACCAGCTCGCGGTGCATGATGGCGATTTGCCCGGCCGGGCCGCCGAAGCTGATGAAACCCAGGCGCAGCCAGAATTTGAAAGCGGCGAAGAAGGAGACTTCAGCCACTTGGCACCTCAGCGCGACAAACGATAGACCGAGGTGCCCGCCAGCAAATTGGGCGCAAAACGCACGGTCTGGCCGTCCTGCAGGCCGAAGCTGTCGAGCACTTGCAAACCGCAACGCTGCGCCAGCACC
>JAZKHK010000068.1:0-2960 GCA_040385425.1 Pseudomonadota bacterium
ATGTGTGACAGCAAATAGGCTTACCACCCCAGCCCTCGTGCTGGGGTTTTTTTTGACCTAAACTGCCGCCATGCTTTGGGTTAAATCTTTCCATATCGTTTTCGTCGCCAGCTGGTTCGCTGGCTTGTTCTACCTGCCGCGTATCTTTGTCAATCTGGCAATGGTGCCGCCGCAGTCTGTGGCCGAGCGTGAGCGGCTGTTGCTGATGGCACGCAAGCTGCTGCGTTTCACGACGGTGATTGCCGTTCCTGCGCTCGGTTTGGGCGTGTGGCTTTGGGCCGGTTATGGCATTGGCTGGGGCCCCGGCAATGGCTGGATGCATGCCAAACTGACCGTGGTTCTGCTGGTGCTGGGCTACCACCACAGTTGCAGTGTCTTGCTGCGCAAATTGACGGCCAATCTCGATACCCACAGCCATGTCTGGTTTCGCTGGTACAACGAGGCCCCGGTCCTGTTGTTGCTGACGGCGGTGATTCTGGTCGTCGTCAAGCCGTTCTGACGGGCGGCTCTTGATGCACAAGACCTCCGCCTGGCCCCTCGCGTTGGTCTATACGGGGCTGATTGTTTACGCCAGTCTGTACCCTTTTGCCGATTGGCGTTATCAGGGCATCGTGCCCTGGGCTTTCCTGAGCAGTCCCCTGCCGAAATACTGGACGGGGTTTGATGTCGCCATCAATATGCTGGGTTACATGCCTCTCGGGTTTTTGTTCACACTCAGTGCCTTGCGATCCGGTCGCGCCCGTTTCGCGGTCGTCGTGGCGACGCTGGCGGCGGGCGTCCTGTCTTTGACGATGGAGTCACTTCAGAGCTATTTGCCGGTTCGGGTGCCGTCCAACGTGGACCTTGGCCTGAATGCGTTGGGCGCCTGGCTGGGGGGCATGATGGCCTGGGGGTTGGAAATATTCGGTGTCATTGACCGGTGGAGCCGCTTTCGGGCGCGCTGGTTTGTGGCGAATGCACGGGGCGGCCTCGTCTTGCTGGCGCTGTGGCCGCTGGCTTTGCTGTTTCCCGCCTCGGTGCCGTTTGGGCTGGGGCAGGTGATGGAGCGCCTGGAGGGTGCATTGGCTGAGGTGCTGCAGGACACGCCGTTCCTGGAATGGCTGCCGGTGCGAGACGTCGAGTTGCAGCCCCTGGTGCCCGGCATGGAGCTGATTTGCGTCATGCTGGGGATGCTGATTCCCAGTCTGCTTGGCTTTTGCATCATCCGCTCGATGGCGCGTCGAACCTTGTTTTTGCTGACGGTGTTCGCTCTTGGCGTTGGCGTGACCGCGCTTTCAGCGGCATTGAGTTACGGTCCCGAGCACGCCTGGGCCTGGTTCAGTTTGCCGGTTCAAGCCGGTTTGATTGCTGCATTGGTGCTGCTTGTCTTGTTGCTGTGGGTGCCGGAGCGTGCCGGTGCCGCCCTGATGTTGCTGGCGCTGGGCATTTACCTCAGTCTGCTTAACCAGGCGCCCGCCAGCCCTTATTTTGAGCAGACATTGGCGACCTGGGAGCAGGGGCGTTTTATCCGTTTTCACGGCTTGGCGCAGTGGCTCGGTTGGTTGTGGCCCTATGCCGCGTTGGTGTATGTGTTGACGCAGGTCTGGGAGCGTGAGCCGAAAAACTAGAATTGCCCCATGCTTGAAAACAAAATCGACAACATGCCGGCCCCTGGCGCCGACACCCCGGCGGATGCCTCTTATTACCAGCGGCACATTTTCTTTTGCCTCAATGAGCGGGCCAATGGCGAGGAATGTTGCGCCCAACACTTTGCGCAAGCCGGTTTTGACCGGTGCAAAGCGCAGGTCAAGGCGGTGGGGCTGTCGGGCCCCGGCAAGGTTCGGGTCAACAAGGCCGGTTGCCTGGATCGATGCGCTGCCGGACCGGTGGCCGTGGTGTACCCGGAAGCCGTCTGGTACACCTTTGTGGACAACAGCGATATTGACGAAATCGTGGAGTCGCATCTGAAAAACGGGAAGGTGGTAGAGCGCCTGCTCATACCGGCAACCGTAGGGCGTTAAGCATTTTTGCTTCTAGCCCCCGTAAAATAAGCGTATATAGCTATATTTTTTGTAGCAATTAAATTATTCTCGTCCGTCGCAAGCTCGATGGACTCATTACCTCCCCATGAAAAATCTTCTTGTTACTCTCGCCGCTGCTCTGTGTTTCTCGGTTGCAGCCCAAACGCCGCAGCCACCCGAAATTGCAGCGCGTTCTTATCTGCTGTGGGATGTCACGGCCAACCAGTTGCTGGCGGAAAAAGACATTGATACCCCGGTGGAGCCGGCATCGCTGACTAAGTTGATGACCGCCTATCTTGTTTTTGATGCTTTGCGCAGCAAAAAACTCGATCTCAAGCAAACGCTGCCGGTCAGCGAGCGGGCCTGGAAAATGCCGGGTTCGCGCATGTTCATTGACCCCAAGATGATGGTGCCGGTCGAGGATTTGATCAAAGGCATGATCGTGCAAAGCGGGAACGATGCCACTATGGCGTTGGCCGAGGGTGTGGGCGGTTCGGCCGAGCGTTTCGTGCAGCTCATGAATGAGCAGGCCAAGGTGCTGGGCATGAAATCCACTGGTTATAAAAATCCCGAAGGGTTGACTGAGCCTGGGCATATCACCACGGCGCGCGACCTCAGCATTTTGTCCATCCGCCTGATGCATGACTTTCCTGATTACGTGGCGTATTACGCTATCAAGAAGTACCACTATGCTGGCACGCCTGCATCCAATGACAGCAACCGCAACCTGCTGTTGTTTCGTGACCCTTCCGTGGATGGCTTGAAAACCGGGCACACCGATGCGGCGGGTTATTGTCTGATCGTGACCGCCAAACGCGACTTCCCGAATCTGGGTGCAGCCGGTGCGCCGGGCAACCGTCGGCTTTTGTCCATTGTCCTGGGTGCGGCCAGTGAAAATGCGCGTGCCAACGAATCCCAAAAGTTGCTGAACTGGGGCTATACCGCGTTTGAAGCCGTCAA
>JAZKHK010000068.1:2970-3630 GCA_040385425.1 Pseudomonadota bacterium
GGTCGTGTCGCCGGCCGTCTGGAAAGGCAAGAGTTCAGAGGTCAAGCTCGGCCGTTCGGAGGCGATTGTCGTTGCCGTTCCTGCAGGCACGGGCAGCAAGCTCAAGACACAGGTGGTGCGCGCCGACCCTTTGGTGGCGCCATTCGCAAAAGGTCAGCAAGTGGCCACTTTGAAAGTCACGAGTGGAGAGCAGTCCTTGGTCGATGTGCCCTTGCTGGCGCTGGAAGCCGTTGAGCAGGCCGGTGTCATGGGCCGCGCCTGGGATGCCATTCGACTGTGGATCAAATAAGCGATTTTTCGAAACATGATTGCGGGCAAACCCTTGACCTGCTATAGTTGAAAGCTTTTCGGAATTTCCGAAGAGATTCACGTTTTCGAAGTTTTTTAAGTTACCAAACGTTTAGGGACGTTTTTCAATGCCAACCATCAATCAATTAGTACGTCAGGGGCGCGAGGTCGAAACGATCAAGTCCAAAAGCCCTGCGATGCAAAATTCTCCCCAGCGTCGTGGCGTGTGCACCCGTGTGTACACCACAACGCCCAAGAAACCTAACTCGGCTCTGCGTAAAGTCGCCAAAGTGCGCCTGACCAACGGGTTTGAAGTTATTTCCTACATCGGCGGCGAAGGCCACAACCTGCAGGAACACAGCGTGGTGCTGG
>JAZKHK010000069.1:0-4733 GCA_040385425.1 Pseudomonadota bacterium
CATGATTTTCCCGGAATTTTTGGGCAAACTCAAACGACTGCGCGACAACAGCCCGGATATCACCACCGCAGACCCCAAGTCCTATTTTGCTGATGGCGCAGTTTCAATTTATCAGAAGGACGTCAATAGCAATGGCAAGTTGGTCGCTGCCGATGGCGACAAGGTGTATCTCTATATTGGCATGCGTCGTGGCGGACGGTTTGCCTATGCGCTGGATGTGAGCGACCCGGATGTCCCCAAGTTTCTCTGGAAAATCAATAATGGCATGACCGGATTTGAAGAACTGGGCCAAACCTGGTCCACCTTGCGGGTCGCAAAAATTCGCGCCGTCACTGGTGACCCCGTGGTGATCATGGGGGCTGGCTACGACCCGGAAAATGAGGATACGATTCCAGCGACGACCAACAACAAGGGGCGCGGTATCTTTGTTGTCAATGGTCGGACCGGCGCACTTGTCAAACACATCATGCCGGCTGGCATGGGAAGCGTGCCTGGTGATCTTGCGGTGGTGGATCGGGACGGCGACGGAAATTTCGACCGCATTTATGCGACAGACACCAAGGGCAATGTGTGGCGGACGGATATCAATGATGTTGACCCGGCCAATTGGACCAGTTATCAACTGGCTACATTGGGCGGCAGCGGCGCCAATGCACGAAAGTTCCTAAACAAGCCTGACGTGGTGTTTGGCTCCAGCTTTGACACCATACTGGTAGGTTCCGGTGACCGCGAGCATCCATTTGAGAATGCCGTCGTGAATCGTTTTTACATGTTGAAAGACAGCAATATCGGATTGACCGGTGGCTTGCTCTGTAAAACACTCGCTGCCGACCCCTATCGCTCCTGCGTCGAGAGCGATTTGGTGGATGTCACCAGCAATCCGTATCAGGGTACAACGGCAACGATTCCGCACGGTTGGTATTTGACCCTTGGAACGGGTGAGAAAGTGGTGGGCAACGCCATCAGCGTTGCAGGCACGGCCTTCTTTGGGACCAACCAGCCCACGCCGCCTGCGCCAGGGGTGTGCAGCAGCAACCTGGGTATGGCAAGACTGTATGCCGTTGGTATTGAGGCTGGAGCGGCAAGAATTGATACCAATGCGGACGGCGTTCTCACGACTGCGGACCGGTCCGAGGAAGTTAAAGGGGGTGGCTTTCCTCCAACACCGGTTTACAGCCCGGTTTGCGTCGATGGCAAATGCGGCACACCCGTGTGTACAGGATCACATTGCATTAATCCCGGGGAAACGGGAACGTCGACCAAGAGATCGCGTACTTATTGGTACAAGAAATAATGAACGGCAATTCAGTGATGCACACGGGGCCGCGCACGGTATGGCTTGGCCGGGGGCCGGCTCGTGCCCTCAAGGGGTTTACTCTGATTGAGCTGATGATTACGGTCGCCATCATGGTCATTTTGGCCGTCGTAGCGGTGCCATCTTTCAGTGAAGCCATCCTGAGCAACAAGCTGGCGTCTTTTTCCAATAGTTTTGTGGCCAGCGCCACATTGGCGCGCAGTGAAGCTATCAAGCGCAACGCCACGGTCAAACTGTGCCGTTCGGCCGATGGGGCTACCTGTGCGACTTCGGGCGGGTGGCAGCAGGGCTGGATTGTTTTCAATGATATTGATGGCGATGGGGTGGTAGATGCCAACGAGACATTGATTCAGCGCCAGCAAGCCCTGTCAGCAGATTACTTACTGACGGGTGATGTTTACAGCATCGACTTTCAGTCCATCGGAGCGGGCGCAACATCGGCCACGCTTAAGCTGTGCCGGGCAAGCCCATCGCCGGGCGGGCAAGAGAGGACCATCTTGGTAAGTGTTGCCGGCCGGGTGTCAGTCAGCACGACCCGAACAGGTGTTTGTTCTTGAGGTGACGGCCTTTGCGCCGATACCGAAATGATGGCTGTTTTTCACAAGTAGCTATCACATTGATAGCTACTTGTGCAATAAAGACGGGGGCTAGAGGCCAAAATGC
Source organism: Pseudomonadota bacterium (assembly GCA_040385425.1). Classification (GTDB taxonomy): domain Bacteria; phylum Pseudomonadota; class Gammaproteobacteria; order Burkholderiales; family Burkholderiaceae_C; genus Rhodoferax. The sequence continues at coordinate 1,979 of JAZKHK010000069.1, forward strand.
CTTTAAGCCAGTGCCTCCAGCAATTCCGTCTCAATTTCGATTTGCGCCTTGTTCTGCTGCAGTTCCGGCCCGTCAATCAGGAACGTGTCGTCCACGCGTTCGCCTAGCGTTGCAATTTTTGCCAGTTGAAGATTGATGTTGTGTTTGGCCAGCACGCGCGCCACGCAGTACAACAGACCGACCCGGTCACTGGCTGAGATGTTGAGCAGCCAGCGCTGGGCTTTTTCATCCGGGCGCAGGGTGACGCGCGGTGCGATCGGAAAGCTCTTGACCCGGCGCGACACCCGGCCACGGCCCGGTGGCGGTAGCGGCCCGGTTTCCGCAATGGCACGTTCCAGCTCGGTTTCCACCATGCTGGTGAGCTCCTGGTAGTGCTCGGTCAGGCCCTGGGCCGTGACTTGAAAGGTGTCCAGCGCATAGTGGTTGTAAGCCGTGTGCACGCGCGCGTCCAGAATGCTGAAGCCGCCCTGGTCAAAGTAGCCGCAGATTCTGGCAAACAAGTCAGGCTGGTCAGGCGTGTACACCAGCACCTGCAAGCCTTCGCCCAAAGGCGACATGCGAGCCCGCACGATGGATTTGCCGGTATTGACATGGCGCGAGAGATGCCGGGTGTGCCAGGCAATGTCAGCGGCGTCATGGCGCATGAAGTAGCCGACGTCTACCGTGTCCCACAAGGATTTGTGGGCCTCAAACGGCAAGGTATACAGCTTCAGCAACACCAGGGCTTCGCGCTTGCGGGCTTCCACCTCGGCGTCGGGGTCGGGGGCACGGCCACCGAGTGCGCGCAAAGTCAGGCGGTACAGGTCTTCCAGCAGCTTGCCTTTCCAGGCGTTCCAGACCTTCGGGCTGGTGCCTCGAATGTCTGCCACCGTCAGCAAATACAGGGCGGTGAGATTGCGCTCATTGCCGACCCGTTTGGCAAAGGCGGCAATGATGTCGGGGTCGCTCAAGTCCGATTTTTGTGCCACATGGCTCATCGTCAGATGCTCTTGTACGATGAACTCGATCACGCTGGCGTCTTCCCGTCCAATGTCATGTTGCTTGCAAAAGCGACGCACCTCGATGGCGCCGAGTTCCGAATGGTCGCCGCCGCGCCCTTTGGCGATGTCGTGAAACAGCGCCGCCGTGTACAAGATCCAGGGCTTGTCCCAGCCCGAGGCCAGTTGCGAGCAAAACGGGTACTCGTGGGCGTGTTCCACAATAAAGAAGCGCCGCATATTGCGCAGCACCATCAAAATGTGCTGATCGACCGTGTACACATGGAACAGGTCATGCTGCATCTGCCCCACGATTTTGCGAAACACCCACAGGTAGCGCCCCAGCACCGAGGTCTGGTTCATCAGCCGCATGGCGTGGGTGATGCCGTCGTGCTGCATCAAAATCTGTTTGAAGGTGGCGCGGTTCACCGGGTCATGGCGAAACTTGCCATCCATCAGATCACGGGCGTTGTACAGGGCGCGCAGGGTGCGGGCCGACAAGCCCTTCAGGCCCACCGTGGTCTGGTAGATCAGGAAGGTTTCCAGAATGGCGTGGGGCTCGCGCTGGTACAGGTCGTCGCTGGCCACTTCCACCATGCCGGCCTTGTCGAAGAAGCGCGCATTGATGGGCCGGGGCTCGTGCGTGGACGGGTTGAGCCGTTCCTCGATGTTGAGCAGCAAAATCTGGTTGAGCTGGGTCACGGCCTTGGCGGCCCAGTAATAACGGCGCATCAGGGCTTCGCTGGGGCGCACAAACGCGCGCCGGTCAACGGTGGGCGAGGGCGGTTCAAATCCAAAGGATTGGGCGACCGCATTTTGCAGGTCAAACACCAGCCGGTCTTCACGACGCTTGGCAAACAAATGCAAGCGCACGCGAATCAGCCGCAACAGCGCTTCATTGTGTTTGAGCTGCTTCACCTCAAAGGCGGTGGCCAGCCCGTTTTTGGCCAGCGCATCCCAATCGCCGCCATAACCGGCTGCTTTGGCCACCCACAGGATGACTTGCAAGTCGCGCAAGCCTCCCGGAGACTCCTTGCAATTGGGCTCCAGCGAGTAGGGCGTGTCTTCAAACTTGCTGTGGCGCTGGCGCAGTTCCAGCGTCTTGGCCACAAAAAAAGCCTGGGGATCAATGGCTGCCAAAAACTTTTGATTGAATGCCATGAACAGCTTGGCATTGCCCGTGATCAGCCGGGATTCAATCAGCGCGGTCTGGATGGTGACGTCGCTCGCTGCTTCGTTCAGGCACTCGGAAACCGTGCGAACGCTGGAGCCGATCTCCAGGCCGGCGTCCCAGCAACTGCCAATGAAGCCTTCAATTCGGGTTTTGAGTTGCACATCGTTTTCAGGTGACTGATCGTCCGGCAGCAGCACCAGAACATCGACATCCGAGTAAGGGTACAGCTCACCCCGCCCAAATCCGCCAACCGCCAGCAAGGCAAAGGGGCGGTCGAAACCAGCTTGTTGCCACAGCGTTTTAAGCGTGGTGTCCGCCAGTTTCGACAATTTGCCCAGTGTGGCTCGAACGCTTCGGGTCGATGACCCACTGGAGGCCAGCGATTCCAGCAGGGCGGATTTTTCAGCGCGGTAGTGATTGCGCAGGGCTTGAAGGTCGGTCATGGCGGCTTATTTGACAAAGGCCGGTATTGGTGGGCTGCCTGCAGACAGGGTCAACACCTCGTAACCGGTTTCTGTCACCAGCACCATGTGTTCCCATTGAGCCGAAAGCGATCGGTCTTTGGTGACAATGGTCCAGCCGTCGCCCAACTCCTTGATTTCCT
>JAZKHK010000069.1:4743-5234 GCA_040385425.1 Pseudomonadota bacterium
TGAAAGTGACGGGGAAGTCTGATTTCGTGGCGGGAGGGAAAGCCAACCTCCAACAGTTCGAGGACGAAATGGCCGACCTTGAATTGCCGGAAGTCTTTATCAGAGCTGGCCGCGCCGTCGCCCAACTCCTTGATTTCCTTGCGCCCGATGTTCAGCATGGGCTCAATCGTGATCGTCATGCCGGCTTTGAGTTGAGTCAGTGTGCCGGGCCGGCCGTAGTGCAATATTTGCGGTTCTTCATGGAAGCTGCGGCCAATGCCGTGGCCACAAAACTCCCGCACCACGCTCAGGCCATGGCCTTCTGCAAACGTCTGGATTGCATGGCCGATATCGCCCAGATAAGCGCCGGCCTTGACCTTGACAATGCCGTGCCACATGGCCTCATAGGTCAGTGCGCACAGCCGCTTGGCGGCGACGGAGACCTCGCCAACCGTGTACATGCGGCTGGAGTCGCCATGCCAGCCGTCCTTGATGACGGTGACGTCGATGTT
>JAZKHK010000070.1:0-18224 GCA_040385425.1 Pseudomonadota bacterium
GGCACGCGGCGTGGCGCGCACGTTCCAGGTGGCGCAGACCTTTGAGGCGCTCACGGTGCTACAAAATCTGCAGCTACTCATGCAGGCGCCACAGGGGCTAGGGGCCTTTCAGGTGCTCAAATCATTGCATATTGACGCCGCCATGGCTTTGCTGGCGCGGGTGGGCTTGCAGGATGTTGCCCAGGCCGATGTGCTCGGGCTGTCCTATGGCGCCAAGAAGCGGCTGGAGCTGGCGATGGCACTGGCCGGGGTGATGGATTGGGGTCGCAGCGCCGGTGATGCCTCGGGCGTAACGAGTGCATCAGGTGCCCTCACCAGTGACGCCAGGGGTGCTCAGCCGCGCCTGCTTCTGCTCGACGAACCCGCTGCCGGTCTGGCCGGGCCGGAGCGGGCGGACCTGATGGCGCTGGTGAAGTCGCTGACGCAGGGCGCGTCGGAGGCCGAGGGTGCCACGTCCGCTATGGCCGTGCTCTACACCGAGCACAACATGGATGCTGTCTTTGGCGTGGCCGACCGCGTGCTGGTGCTGATTGACGGCCAGTTGGCTGCGCAAGGCACGCCTGCTGAGATTGCGCAAAACGAGATCGTGCGCACACGCTATCTGGGGCGTTCGGGGGATGATGCTTTGTCGCTACTGGCCCGCTCGGCAGGAGAAGGTGCGAACGGCCCCGCAGACCGTCAGACGCCGGCCTCTGTCGCACTGCAGTTCAAGCGGCCTACGCAAGCCCATCCGTCCAACCAGCCCCTGCCGTCGTCGTCGCCCATCCTGTCGGTCGAGCACCTCAACGTCTGGTACGGCGCTGCACAGGCCTTGTTTGACGTGTCGCTCACCATAGCGCAGGGCGAGCTGGTGGTGCTGCAAGGCCTCAACGGGGCCGGAAAATCGACACTTTTACAAGCCATAATGGGCCTTAGCCCGCGTACTACGGGTATGAGTAGCTATCAAAATAAGAGCATTTCGGATTGGCCGCCGCACCAGCGGGCGCAAGCCGGTTTGGGCTATGTGGCCGAAGACCGCCGCCTGTTCACCGGGCTCACGGTGCAGGAGAACCTGCGCGTGGCCGCGCGCGGCGACCAGGCCGCCAATGAAGCGCGGGTTCTGCATTTGTTCCCGGCCCTGACCACCATGCTGCACCGCCCGGCCAGCCAGATGAGCGGCGGCGAGCAGCAAATGCTGGCCATCGCCCGCACCCTCATGACCTCGCCCCAACTCCTGCTGCTGGACGAACCCTGCGAGGGCATCGCGCCGGTGCTGGTGGAAACCATTGTCCAGGCGCTGCTCCAGCTCAAGGCGCAGGGCCTGTCGATGCTTGTCGTCGAGCAAAATAACATTCTGGCTGAGCGCGCCGACCGGGTAATTACGCTGGTGGCGGGCCAGCTTCAGCTTTAAAGTCACCTCATGATCATCACCAGCCTGCTTGACACCGACCTCTACAAATTCACCATGATGCAGGTCGTGCTGCACCAGTTTCCGGGCGCGCAGGTCGAGTACAAGTTCAAGTGCCGCAACCCCGGCATTGATCCGGTGACGGGCCAGGCCACGCGCAACCTGGCTGCCTGTGCGAGCGAGATCCGCGCTGAAATCCGCTCGCTGTGCAGCCTGCATTTTCAGGACGCCGAACTGGCCTATCTGCAGTCGCTGCGCTTCATCAAGAGCGACTTCATTGATTTTCTGGGCCTGTTCAAGCTCAACGAGAAATACATCACCGTCACCGCGCTGCCTTCGGGCGAGATCGACATCAGCATCCGCGGCCCGTGGCTGCACACCATCCTGTTCGAGATTCCGGTGCTGGCCATCGTCAACGAGGTGTATTTCCGCAACACGCAAAAACTGCCCGACCTGATGGCCGGCCGCCAGCGGCTGGACACCAAGATCGGCCAGTTGCGGGCAGACGGCTTGAGTGATCTGAAGATTGCCGATTACGGCACGCGCCGCCGCTTCTCGGTGGCCTGGCATGAAGAAGTGCTGCGCGTCTTGATGGCCCGTCTGGGCACGGCGCAGAGCCCCGGCAACGCCACCGGTGTCGCCGGGCAGTTGGCCGGCACCAGCAACGTGCTGTTTGCCATGAAGCTCGGCCTCACGCCCTTGGGCACGATGGCGCACGAGTACCTGCAAGCCTGCCAGGCGCTCGGCCCGCGCCTGCGCGACAGCCAGATTTATGCCTTCGAGTGCTGGGCCAAGGAGTACCGGGGCGATCTCGGCATTGCCCTGAGCGATGTCTATGGCATGAGCGCCTTTTTGCGCGATTTCGACCTGCTGTTTTGCAAGCTGTTTGACGGCGCCCGCCACGACAGCGGCGACCCTTTCCAGTGGGGCGAGCGCATGCTGGACCACTACGTCAAGAACCGGGTCGATCCGCGCACCAAAACCCTGATCTTCAGCGACTCGCTGACCGTGCCGCGCACCATCGAGCTGTACCAGCAGTTCAAGGGCCGCTGCCAGCTCGCTTTCGGCATCGGCACCAACCTGACCAATGACCTGGGCTACGAGCCGCTGCAAATCGTCATCAAGATGGTGCGCTGCAACGGTCAGCCGGTCACCAAGCTCAGCGACACGCCGTCCAAGGACATGTGCGACGACCCCAAATACCTGGCCTACCTGCGCCAGGTGTTTGACATTGCCCAGCCGGATTGACTGAGCAGCTGCCGCTTTTTTCCTTCTTTCCCTTCATTTCCTTTCCAGGTTTTTCCGCCGAGGTTTCTTGTCCATGCTGAGCGCTCTTGTTCTGATATTTATCGTGGCTTACGCCGCCATTGCCCTGGAGCATCCGCTCAAAGTCAATAAATCGGCCTCGGCCCTGATTGGTGCCGGTTTGTTGTGGACGATCTACGCGATGGCCAGCGCCGACCCGCATCTGGTGGGCGAGAACCTCAACGAATCGCTGATGAGTACCGCGCAGATCGTGTTCTTCCTGATGGGGGCCATGACGGTCGTCGAGGTGGTCGATGCGCACAACGGCTTTGAGGTGATCACCTCGCGCATCAGGACCACGCGGCTGTCCACCTTGATGTGGCTGGTCGGCTTTGTGACCTTTTTCCTCAGTTCCATTCTGGACAACCTGACCACCACCATCGTGATGGTTTCCCTGATGAAAAAGCTGCTGGGCCAGCGCGACGACCGCCTGTTTTTTGCCGGCATTATCGTCATCGCCGCCAATGCCGGCGGTGCTTGGTCGCCGATTGGCGACGTGACGACGACGATGCTGTGGATCGGCGGGCAGATCACGGCGATGGCGATCATGCAGGGTGTTTTTCTGGCGTCATTGGTCAATCTGCTGGTGCCGCTGGCCGTGACCAGCCGCATCCTGGGCAGCCGCCTGGTGGTGCCGCCGCAGCACAAGGACGACCCGGAGGCGCACTTCACGAGCGCGTTCGAGAGCAACCTGATGTTCTTCCTGGGGCTGGGCATTCTGGTCGCGGTGCCGGTGTTCAAGACGGTGACGCACCTGCCGCCTTTCATGGGCGTGCTGTTCGGCCTGGGCATTCTGTGGGCCGTGGGTGACCTGGTGCACCGCAAGGAAGAAGAACTCAGAAAGCAGCGCCTGACCATCGCCCGCGCGCTCACGCGCATCGACATGAGTTCGGTGGTGTTTTTCATCGGCATCTTGCTGGCTGTGGCGGTGCTGGAGCACACCCATCTGCTGGCCTCGATTGCGCAGTGGCTGAACCAGGCGGTCGGGCGTCAGGACGTGATCGTCATGCTCATCGGCCTGGTCAGCGCCATCGTGGACAACGTGCCGTTGGTGGCCGCCTCCATGGGCATGTACAGCCTGACGCAATACCCCCCGGACAGCTTTTTATGGGAATTTATGGCCTACTGCGCAGGCACCGGCGGCTCCATCCTCATCATCGGCTCGGCGGCTGGCGTGGCCGCCATGGGGCTGGAGAAGATTGATTTTGTCTGGTACATGCGCAAAATCAGCCTGCTGGCGCTCATCGGCTACTTGGCGGGTGCGCTGGTGTATATCGCGCAGTACCGTTTGTTCCATTAATCCTGTTTGAAGTGTTCGCCATGAAACCCCATATCCTTGTCGCCCGCGCCGTCTTTCCCGAAGTGATTGCCAAACTGGCGCAGCATTTTGAAGTGACGTCCAACCAGAGCGATGAACTCTGGACCCCCGCGCAACTCATCACGCAATTGCAAGGCAAGCAGGGCGCACTCACCACCGGCTCCGAGCGCATCGATAGCGCGCTCTTGGCAGCCTGCCCGCAACTGAAAATCTGCGCCAACATGGCCGTGGGCTACAACAATTTCGACCTGGAGGGCATGACTGCCGCCGGCGTGCTGGGCACAAACACCCCCGACGTGCTGACCGAGAGCACGGCTGATTTCGGCTTTGCCCTGCTCATGGCCACAGCCCGGCGCATCTCCGAGAGCGAGATTTTTCTGCGCTCCGGCCGGTGGACGAGCTGGCGTTACGACATGTTTGCCGGCTCCGACATCCACGGCAGCACGCTCGGCATTCTGGGCATGGGCCGCATCGGCCAGGGCATTGCCCGGCGCGGCGCCTACGGCTTTGGCATGAAGGTGATTTACCACAACCGTTCGCGTCTGGACGCCGCCACCGAGGCCGAGTGCAAAGCGAGTTTTGTGAGCAAGGAAGAGCTGCTCAAAACCGCGGACCACCTGGTGCTGGTGTTGCCGTACTCCGCCTCGTCGCACCACGCCATCGGCGCGCCCGAGCTGGCGCTGATGAAGCCGACCGCCACGTTGATCAACATCGCCCGCGGCGGCATCGTGGATGACGCGGCGCTGGCGGCTGCGTTGCGCAACAACACTATCGCCGCCGCAGGGCTGGATGTGTTTGAAGGCGAACCCCAGGTTCACCCGGATTTGCTGACCGTGCCCAATGTGGTGCTGACGCCCCACATCGCCAGCGCCACCATGCCGACGCGGCTGGCGATGGCCAATTTGGCAGCAGACAATTTGATTGGGTTTTTTACGCAAAATAAGGCGCTGACCCCCGTGAATTGTGCGTAGGTAGCTATTGGATTGATAGCGTAATGCAGATGAGAGCTTGGGCGCAGGAAACATCCAAAACCAGCGCCGCCTGTGCAAAGAGTGCGACAGCATCACCACCCGGTCTTTGCCACCTTTGGCCTCACGTACGATCAACACTTGGCGATCAAAGTCGATATCTTTGACGCACAGCTGCAAGTCGGGGGAGGCTGTTCGCGTGAGAGCAATTGCGCCCCGTCGCTCCAGCTTATTGGGTCGGATATCTTGGGTTCCCTGGATATTCATTCATCTACATCACGTTGAACTAAACCGCTGACGCGGTGGTTGGTCCTCCCAGGCCGCCACCGCGTTTTTGTTGGTGAGTGGCTTGCATTTGAGGCACTGCAGGAGAAGCCTTCGCACTGGGGAAGGGGCTGGATCAGCAGACGTTTTGCACGCTGTCCATCAGGCCGGCGGGGGGAGGGCTGCGCGTCACGCTGGCAAAGCCCCGCACAGGTTTCAAAAACAGGGCTGGCGGGCTTCAATATGGTGCTTTTTGATACAGGCTGAGGATGGTTTGCCGGCGGATTTGCGCATTTATCCCACTATGATCTGACTCAACAAAAGGGGAAAAAATTTCAATCCCCTATCGCGACCGCCCCAGCCCGCGGTTCAATCCAACATGGTTTATTTGCTGCGGGAGGCGACATGGTTTCTTTGAGCATTGCAGCGCGGCGGATAAACGCTAATTGTTAGGCGGCAAACGAAACGGAGTTTCAAATCATTGAGGCCGGCAGCGCATGAAGACATCGAATCAGTGGCTGAAACCCGTAGGCGCGTCTTTCCAAACATTATCAAGACATCACAAAGTAGGAGAGATAACGTGTTCGAAGCAATAAGACAGCGGATGTTCTTCGCAAAGATACAGGCCGAATTGAAAGCTCAGTACAACGATCAGCAATTTGTTAATCGAGTTTGTCAACTTCCGCCAACTATGCGATTGATCACAGAATTCCGAGAACATGCCTATTTTGAAGGAGCCAAGATCGCTCCATTTCTTTACGTCCTGATCGTGCTCGGGGAATCCGTAAACTCGGAGCTATTGCGCGAAGAGGATAGAAATCTCAGCGCATCACTGCTCGCTGATCGGCTGTCAAAGACAAATTCCAATCCAGCCTTTCGGGTAGCGCACATTTCCGTAATTCATGAGGCAGAGGAAAGTCTTTCGAAGTGGGATCAGAGAAGAAGCAACTTGCCTGCTCCAGAGATTTCTGAGCCGGATAGCAATGAAGACTTCATTCGTGGTAGTGGTCGATACGAATTGCGGTACAAGATTCAGTTGGTTCAAAAGATACGTGGAAAGGACTTGATTTCTGAGGAAACCTCCGGGCTGCGGAGCGATGATCTAGACGGCATGAAGAGTATGGCTTTCATGCACAAACTTGCAGGCAAAGAGGTGGAGCTTAAAGACTCGGCTACCGGCAAAAGTATTGCAATAGATTGTTCTGTGATTGAGGAAATGTTGATGTGGGTTTTTGGGTACGGTTCGCTTATGTGGGATAACTGGGAAACCAAGCACGGCTGTACTCGGCGAGTCGTGGCAGATCTTCCAGGTTATTGCCGTAGGTTCAACAAAGCATCGGTGCGAAATTGGGGCACGAAAGCTACTCCCGGCCCAACGCTCAATCTTTCGAAGCTTGATACCGGCGTTTGTCGAGGTATAGCTTTTCAGTTCCCAGATGCGCAGAAGATGGACATTCTGTCCTACCTCGAAGTGCGTGAGGGAAAAGCATTCCCGCTTCACGAGGTAGTAGTCCACCTCGAGGATCAGGCCAAAGTGTCAGCCCTTGTGCCGCTCTACAACGGCGAGAATGTTATTGAAGGAAAGACGGCCAAAGAGCTGGCCGCAATGGTGTTGGCGGCATCAGGCTCTGACGGAACGTGCTTGTCTTACGTCAATAGCATCGCCGACAAACTTTCTGCCTTGGGCATTGACGACCCCGCAGTCTCTGACCTTTGGAATGCGGTCAACAACGTTGCGTAGTTGCCGCCCAACGAGTAAGGTTAGATCGTGCGAAGCCACGATCTGAACCGTTTGTTGGACAAGCCCGATTCAGGCCGCAACGGCATCATCTCCCTGAAAATATCTTTGTCCGTCACACCGGCTGCAAGGGACCTTGGGGTGACCAAGCCCGGCTTCGGTGATGATTCAAGCCATCATTGCAATGGCGTGCGGCCCAAATAGGACATGTTGACGGAGCCAAATCAGTCGCATTGAACTTTTTATGTCCTTGGGCTACACCGCTATCCCTCGCCATGCCGCACCAGCATCTATCCAGGCAACGGAAGAGTTCTCGTCCATCTGTCCGGCAAGTGCCACGCTGATGCGCAAGCGTGTCGCAGGCTGACACTTCACCTCGAACATTGAGCAAAAAAAAACGCGCCCTCAGGCGCGTTTTTCAATAAAGCCTAGTTTGTTCAGTCACCCAGCAAAGACAGGTCGCGCACCGCGCCCTTGTCGGCCGACATCACCAGCATGGCGTAGGCCTTGAGGGCAGCTGACACCTTGCGCTTGCGCGGCACGGCGGGCTTCCAGCCTTTGGCATCCTGCTCGGCGCGGCGTTGGGCCAGTTCTTCGTCAGACACCAGCACGTTGATGCTGCGGTTGGGAATGTCGATGCGGATGCGGTCGCCGTTGCGCACCAGACCAATCGCACCACCCGCCGCCGCTTCAGGCGACGCGTGACCAATGGACAGGCCGGAGGTGCCGCCCGAGAAGCGGCCATCGGTCAACAAGGCGCAGGCTTTGCCCAAACCCTTGGACTTGATGTAAGACGTGGGGTAGAGCATTTCCTGCATGCCGGGGCCGCCCTTGGGGCCTTCGTAACGCACGATGACGATGTCACCGGCCTTCACCTGGTCGGCCAGGATGTTGGCCACGGCTTCGTCCTGCGACTCGGTGACGTGGGCCGGGCCTTCAAACACCATCAGTTCGTCATCAACGCCGGCAGTTTTCACCACGCAGCCGTTGAGCGCAATGTTGCCCACCAGCACCGCCAGGCCGCCTTCTTGTGAGAACGCGTGCTCGCCGGAGCGGATGCAGCCATTCTTGCGGTCAATATCCAGGCTGGGCCAGCGGGTGCTTTGGCTGAACGCCACCTGGGTGGGGATGCCGGCAGGTCCGGCCATGTAGAAGGTCTTGACCGCGTCCGACGGGTTACGGGCAATGTCCCACTCGTCCAGCGCATCCTTCATGGTTTTGGCGTGTACGGTGGGGGTGTCGGTGTGCAGCTTGCCGGCACGGTCGAGCTCACCCAGAATGGCCATGATGCCGCCGGCGCGGTGCACGTCTTCAATGTGGTACTTGTCGGTGTTGGGCGCCACCTTGCACAGCTGGGGTACCGAGCGCGAGAGGCGGTCGATGTCGGCCAGGGTGAAGTCGATTTCGGCTTCCTGTGCAATCGCCAGAATGTGCAGGATGGTGTTGGTGGAGCCGCCCATGGCGATGTCGAGCGTGATGGCGTTCTCGAAGGCCTTGAAACCCATGGAGCGTGGCAAAACGCTGGCGTCTTCCTGCTCGTAGTAACGTTTGCACAGGTCCACTGCCAAGCGGCCGGCGCGCTTGAACAGCTGCTCGCGGTCCGAATGGGTGGCGACCACGGTGCCGTTGCCCGGCAGGGACAGGCCCAGCGCTTCGGTCAGGCAGTTCATGGAGTTGGCGGTGAACATGCCGGAGCACGATCCGCAGGTGGGGCACGCGGAGCGCTCTACCTCGGCCACATCGGCGTCGGACACCGAGGCGTCTGCGGCCATGACCATGGCGTCAATCAGATCGAGTTTCTTGAACTCCATCTTGTGGGTGGTGGGGTTGGCCAGCTTGGCCTTGCCCGCTTCCATCGGGCCGCCGGAGACGAACACCACGGGGATGTTCAGGCGCATGGCGGCCATCAGCATGCCGGGGGTGATCTTGTCGCAGTTGGAGATGCACACCATCGCGTCAGCGCAATGGGCGTTGACCATGTACTCGACCGAGTCGGCAATGATGTCGCGGCTCGGCAGCGAGTACAGCATGCCGTCGTGGCCCATGGCGATGCCGTCGTCCACGGCAATCGTGTTGAACTCCTTGGCGACGCCGCCCGCCGCCTCGATCTCGCGCGCCACCAGTTGGCCCAGGTCCTTGAGGTGGACGTGGCCGGGCACAAACTGCGTGAAGGAGTTGACCACGGCAATGATCGGCTTGTCGAAGTCGCCGTCTTTCATGCCGGTGGCTCGCCAAAGCGAACGGGCACCAGCCATGTTGCGGCCGGCGGTGGAGGTCTTGGAGCGGTAGACAGGCACGGAAAAACCCTCTTGGTAGATGCGGACAGATGAAATGACGGTTGCGCAGCGGCACATGGCCGCGCTCAGCCCTCAATTATCGTCCACCGGCCTCGTCAAAGCCTGTGAAAAGCCTTCGATGCACTGGGCGGGGGACGTCTGCAAAAAACCACTTTTAAAAGAGGCACTTTATGACTAGGCTGAACTTGCATTCAAGGGCGGTTCAGAATTTCAGGCGAATGGGAGTCCGCCATGCTTGATTCAATCAACCAAGACGCATGCCCTGAGGGGGGCGATGGCGGGGAGGCCGGTTCTTATCAAGTCCTGGCGCTGCTTGGCAAGACCGCCGGTTCTTCTCTGTACCGTGCCCGTCATTTGCCATCCGGTCGCGCCGTCCTGTTGAAAATGCTCGACCAGGGGGCCATGCGCACTGAGCAGTGCGCCAGTTTTCTCCAGGAGTACCGCGCCCTGCAGTCCCTGGACGCGCCTGGCGTTGTCAAACCGATTTCGCTCATCGCCGAACCACCGCAGGCGATGATGGTGCTGGCAGATGCTGATGGCGATCTGCTCGAAGCTGTACTGAGCCGCCAGCGGCTGGACTGGCAGGCCAGCTTGCGCTTGGCCTGCCAACTGGCGCACATCCTTGCCGGGCTGCATGCTGCGCACCTCATCCACCGCGATCTGCGCCCGTCCAATTTTTTGCTGGGCCCGCAGGACAAACTTTGTTTGATGGACCTGAGCCGGGCGACGCGCGATGCACCGCAGACGATGGCGGCCGGCACCTCGTCGCAGGCGGATGTGGCCGATGATTCGGACTGGGCTTATATCTCGCCAGAGCAAACCGGCCGCATGAACCGCACGGTGGATTACCGGACCGATTTTTATTCGCTGGGCGTGATGCTTTACCGGATGCTCACGGGGCAGTTGCCGTTTCATGGCCATGATGCGTTGGAGTGGGCTCACTGCCATATTGCCCGTCTGGCACAGCCACCGGCCGAGCTATGTCCCGATATCCCGACCGTGCTGTCCTCCCTCGTGATGAAGTTGCTGGCAAAAATGCCGCAGGAGCGCTATCAAAGTGCGCATGGTCTGCTCTACGATCTGGAAGCCTGCCTGGCGCAAGGAGACGCGCGCGCTACGGTGACACCGTTTGAACTGGGGTCGCAGGACTGGTCGGAGAACTTGCAAATTCCGACCAAGCTGATCGGCCGGGAGCGCGAGATACAGCAGTTGCTGGCAAGTTTTGATGCCATGGCCGCCTCGGGGCGCACCGCTTTGCTGCTCATCTCCGGGGAGGCCGGTGTCGGCAAATCCGCCCTGGCGCACGAACTGCAGCAGCCGATTACGGCACGGCGTGCCTATTTCATCTCCGGCAAATTCGATCAATACCAGCGGGACATTCCGTACGCCACGGTGACGCAGGCGTTTCGCGGGCTGGTGCAGCAGATTCTGGCTGAAAGCGAAGAACGCATTGCCGCCTGGCGAAGGCAGATTCAGGCGGCAGTCGATGCCAACGGCCAATTGATCGTTGACGTGTTGCCGCAACTTGAACTGATCATCGGCGCGCAGGCCCCGGTGCCGGAACTCCCGCCCGCTGAGGCTCAGAACCGGTTGCGCCTGGTGTTCGAGAAATTCATCGGCGTGTTCACCCAACAGGCGCACCCGCTGGTGCTGTTTCTCGATGACTTGCAGTGGGCCGATGCCGCCAGCCTCAAGCTCGTCACTGAACGGATAACGGCCCCCGACAGCCGCTTTCTGCTGGTGGTTGGTGCCTACCGGGATCAGGAGGTCAGCAAGGCAGGCCCCGCCCACCCGCTGACACGGGCACTGGACAAGATGCGCAGCCAAGGCATGGCCCTCACGCAGATCGCCCTGGCACCTTGGTCGGAGGATGTGCTAGGCACTTTCCTTGACGACATGCTGCACGGTGAACACGGCGCGGCAGCGCCGTTGGCGCATCTGATTTACCAGAAGACGGCCGGTAATCCGTTCTTCGCGCTCGAATTCATCAGCTTGCTGGCGCAGGAGCGCTTGATCGCATTCGATGCCGGCGCCCGGGCCTGGCGCTGGGACCTGGGCCGGATCGGTGCCAAAGGCTATACCGACAATGTGGCTGACCTCATGGTCGCCAAACTGGCGCGCCTGCCCCCTGCCGCGCAGGCCGCACTGCAGGGACTGGCCTGCCTGGGTTCCGGCGCACAAGAGGATGTGCTGGCGGTGGTGTGTGGCCAAGCGGAAGCGGACCTGCATGCTGCGCTCACCGTGACCGTGGAGGCCGGTCTCGTCACGCGCACGCTAGGCACGGTCAGTTTCCTGCACGACCGTGTGCAGGAGGCCGCCTACCTGTCGATTCCCGCACCGTCGCGCCCCTTGCTGCATGTGCAGATCGGCCGGCGGCTGGTGGCCGGCAAGACCCCGGCGCAGATGGAGAGCGCCGTGTTTTCCATCGTCAGCCAGTTCAACCGGGGGCGCGGGATCATCACCGATGCGGGCGAACAAGCGTTGCTGCGACACCTGAATTTTCTGGCCGGGAAAAAAGCCAAAGCGGCGATTGCCTATGCCGCGGCGCGCGGTTTCCTGGCGCAGGCGTTTGCACTGTTGCCTGCCGATGCCTGGCAGGCCCACTACCCGGAGTGTTTCGCCATCACGCTGGCCTTGTCCGAATGCGAATACCTGGTCGGCCATTTCCAGCGCGCCGGCGAGTTGACCGATCTGATCCTCGCCCATGCCCCATCCCGCAGCGAGCGCGCCCGGGTGTACCTGCTGCGCATGCAGCTCTGCCAGATGGCCGGACGGTACGACGATGCGCTGGCCACCCTGGTCGAAGCCGTGCGCCTGTTCGACATGAACTTTGCGGCCACCAGGCCGGAGATGGAAGCGGCCATCGACGCCGAAGTGCGCGCCATCGGCCTTGAATTGCGCGGTCGCCCGATTGCCGAGATTGCGGCCGCGCCCCCGCTCACCGATGTCGATATGGGGATGTTCATCGCCTTGCTGGTGGAGGCGATCGCTCCGGCCTATTCCACCCGGCCAGATTACTTTGCACTCATCACGGTCACGGCGGTGAGGCTTTCCCTGCGTTATGGGAATACCGAAGATTCCTGCCTGGCCTACAGCGTCTTTGGCCTGGTGCTGCTAGCCCGGCGCGGAGATATTTCATCGGCCTGCGCATTCTCCGAAATGGCGCTCCAGTTGAACGAGAAACTGGGTGGCCGCCGGCTTACCGGCAGGCTGCTCGCCGTCCATGGCGCCACGTTCAGCCCCTTCAAGGACTTTATTGCCGGTACCACGGCGATCCTCGATCAGGCCTTGGCTTCCTGCCTCAAAGTCGGTGATTTGGTGTATGCCAACTACACGGCCTTTTGCTATTTCTGGCCGATGCTGCAACAAGGTGTCCCGCTGGATGCGGTCTTGCAGACGGCACGCCGGCACGCTGCCTTGGCCCGCGACAGCCACAATGAACCGGTCTATCTCGCCATCCGTTTCCAGCAGCAGTTGGTGATCAGCCTGAAGGGCCTGACACGTGCGCCGGCAAGTCTTGACGACGATGATTTCAATGAAGCCCGGTGTTTGGCGGCACTGGAAAAAGCACGTTTCGGCGCCGGCATCTACATCACGCATGTCATCAAACAGGTGCTCGCTTTCATCTTGGGCGACTATGCCAGCGCGCTGGCGGCGGCGCAAAGCGGGGTACGAAAATCCCACCATTCGGGCGGCATCATGATTGTTGACTGCGCGCACCATTTTTATTACGCCCTGACCCTGGCCGCGCTCTATCCGCAAGCTGGCAGCGAGGATCAAGGCAAGTACGCCGGCCTGCTGGCGCAGGAGCTCGAACGGCATAAAGTATGGGCAGAGCATTGCCCGCAGAATTTCCTGAGCTACTACGCCCTGGTGGGTGCGGAGATCGCCCGCATCGAAGACCGCGTGAGCGATGCCGCGTCTCTCTATGAACAGGCGATCCGTAGCGCCCAGGAAAACGGTTTCATTCAGAACGAGGCCATCGCGTTCGAGCTGGCGTCCAGCTTCTACCGGGCGCGCGGCTTCGGGCTGATCGCCGATACCTATCTGCGCCGGGCTCGCACCTGTTACCTGCGCTGGGGCGCCGATGGCAAAGTGGCCCAACTCGATGCCGGTTATCCGCACCTATGCAAAGGCCGGGTTGCGCTGCCGCTTGATACTTTATCGGTCGCCAAAGCGTCGCAGGCCATTTCAAGCCGGGTCGAGCTTGACGAGCTGGCTGACATGCTGCTGCACATCGTCCTGGAAAATGCGGGCGCGCAAACGGGTTACCTGCTGCTGTGTGGCAACTCAGAATTTGAGTTGGTGGCCCAGGCCGATGCGGACCCCGCTGCGCTTCACGTTCGCTTTGACGAGCGGCAAGCGCCATCCGGGGCTTCTGTGCCCGCCGCGATTCTCAACTACGTCCGCAACAGCCGCGAGCCAGTCCTGCTGGAAAACGTGGCGCAGCCGAATCGATTTTCAACCGACGCCTACTTTGCCAGCCATCATCCGAAAGCGGTGCTGTGCCTGCCGGTGCTGCGCCAGGATGTGCTGATCGGACTGCTTTACCTTGAGAACGAATTGGTCACGCATGCCTTCTCGCCCCAGCGGGTGGCGGTGCTGCAATTGCTGGCGTCACAGGCGGCCATCTCACTGGAAAACGCCCAGCTCTATGCCAACCTGCAGCAGGAAAACAGGGAGCGCAAGCGCGCCGAGGAGGCCTTGCAGGAAAGCGAAAAGAATTTGCGCGAGTTTGTCGACATTCTGCCCACGGCGGTTTACGCGTGCGATGCCAGCGGGGCCATTCAAAGCTACAACCGCAGCGCCGTTGATTTGTGGGGCCGCACGCCCGTTCTGGGTGAACACGTCGAACTATTCTGTGGCTCCCACCGGATCTACACCCCCGGTGGCGCCTTGTTGCCCCACGCCCGATGCCCGATGGCCGAGGCGCTGCGCTCCACCCGATCGGCGTCCAATCAGGAGATCGTGGTTGAACGGCCTGATGGCACCCGCCGCTCCGTCATCGCCAATATCCTTGTGCGTTTCGATCGGCAGGGACGCATGACCGGCGCGATCAATTGCTTGACCGACATCACCGATCTCAAAAATGCCCAGGAGGCACTGCAGGAAAAAGACGCACGAATTCGACGCCTGTTCGAGGCCAATATCATCGGCGTGATCTATTGGGATGTGAGCGGCGGCATCAGTGATGCGAACGACGCCTTTTTGCAACTGTGCGGCTACACCAGGGACGATCTTCTGGCGGGAAATCTCCGATGGATCGACATGACGCCGCCGCAATACCATGCGCTCGATGTGAACTCCATAGAGGAGCTCCAAAAGACCGGCACTTGCCTGCCTTATGAGAAGGAATACATCCGCAAGGATGGCAGCCGAGTTCCCGTTCTGCTCAGTAGTGCCATGCTCGAAGGGTCGTGCGAGCAGGGTCTCAGTTTCGTGCTCGACCTGAGTGCGCGCAAACAGGCTGAAGAACAGATGCGCCACATGGCCGATCATGATGCGCTGACCGGCTTGCCCAATCGCGTTTTGTTGCAGGACCGCATGCAGCAGGCCATTGCCTATGCCTACCGCAATGAACGCCAGGTCGCGGTCCTGTTCATCGATCTGGACTATTTCAAAAACATCAACGACTCACTGGGCCACCACATCGGCGATGTGGTGTTGAAAATGACCGCAGAACGCTTGCAAAAATGCCTGCGTGAAGGCGACAGCGTGGCCCGGCTCGGGGGTGACGAATTCGTGCTCCTGCTGCCTCTGCGCCACAACAGCAGCGATGCCGCCCGGGTGGCCCACAAGGCGCTCGATGCCCTGGCGCAGCCTTTCATGGTCGAAAGCCACAAGCTGCATGTCAGCGCCAGCATCGGCATCAGCCTGTACCCGGAAGACGGCACCGATGTGGACGCCCTCATGCGCACCGCCGATACGGCGATGTACCACGCCAAGGAAATGGGCCGCGGCAATTACCGATTTTTCACCACGGCACTTAACGAGGCCGCGCAGCAGCGCATGGAGGTGGGCATGCGCTTGCGCCATGCGCTGGTTCACGGCGAATTCGTCATGCATTACCAACCGCAGGTCCAGATGGAAACCGGCCTGATATTTTCAATCGAAGCCTTGTTGCGCTGGCAGCCGCCGGACACCGACCCCATTTCCTGTAGCGATTTCATCGCCAACGCAGAAGAGTCGGGCCTGATCGTGTCGATCGGGGAGTGGACCTTGCGCCAGGCCTGCCGGCAGCTCAGGATCTGGCACGACGCCGGTCACACGGAACTGAAAATGGCCGTCAACCTGTCGCCCCGGCAACTCGAACAAGCCAACTTCAACGAGCTGGTCGGGCAGATTCTGGACGAAGCCGGTATCCCCGCGTGCGCCCTGGAGCTTGAGATCACCGAAAGCATCCTGTTGCAGCGTAACGAGGCCACGCTGGCCACACTGCGCCAGCTCCGCAGCATGGGCGTTCAGCTCTCGGTCGATGATTTCGGCACGGGTTATTCCAGCCTGTCGTACCTGCAGCGCTTTCCGGTGCAGGCGCTCAAGATCGATCAATCGTTTGTGCGTGATATCGGCAGCGATCCGAATGCCACCGCGCTGGTGACGGCCATCATCGCGATGGCCAACAGCCTGCGCCTGAAAGTGATTGCCGAAGGGGTGGAAACCCTCCAGCAGGCCCAGTTCCTGATGTCGCATGGCTGCCTGGCTGGGCAAGGTTTTTATTACAGCCGGGCCGTACCGGCGCAAACCTTGTCGGAATTGCTCAGGATCAATCCCTTACTTCCAAGTCCAAAAGCGATGCTGGCTTATGGGGGGCCAGAAGCTTCCCGGCATTGATCAGGGGTCGGACACCGTCCGTTTCAACCTGGAGAGGGCATTTGTCCGGTTTTTTGCCGCCAGAATCGTGAAATTTTGTAAAAATATGAACAAATCAGGCTCTAGCCCTCGTGTAGCTTGCGTAGGCAGCTATCAAATCAATAGTAACAATCGGCCATGACAAAGCGCAAGGCGGCTGAGTTTGAGAGGTCGAAACGCAGATAATCAGGCGCAGCGCTGAGCACCTGCTCAATCGACCTGAGAAAGAAATTGCCTTGAATGATGTTTTGCTTTGGCTGGTGCTTGGACTGGCTGTATTGAATGTGTTGCTGGTGTTGTGGTTGGCGTTACGCCGTTCGGACGCCGCGGGCGCGCAGGTCGCGGAGCAGGGCCGGGCCGAGCTGCTGGGCCATCTCCAAGGCCACACCCAACGCCTGGAGCGGCTGGAGCGCGAGTTGCGCCGCGAGATCAGCGAGTCGTCACGCGGCGGGCGCCAGGAATTGACGCAAAACCTGGCCACGTTCCAGCAGGGGCTGATGCAGCAGGGGGCCGAGGCCACGCGCACCCAGAACACCCAGATTGACGCCTTTGGCCAGCAGTTGGCCCTGCTGCAAAAAACGCTGTCGGACACGCTCACCACGCAGCTCTCGGGCGTGAGCGAGTCCAATGCCCGGCGCATGAATGAAGTGCGCGAGACGCTGGAGAAACAACTGGCGCAACTGCAAAGCACCAACTCGGCCAAGCTCGACGAGATGCGCGCCACGGTGGATGAAAAACTGCAAACCACGCTGCAAACCCGGCTGGGCGAAAGCTTCAAACAAGTGGCAGACCGGTTGGAGCAGGTGCACAAAGGCCTGGGCGAGATGCAGACACTGGCGGCTGGCGTGGGCGACCTCAAGCACTTGCTGACCAATGTGAAAAGCCGCGGCATTTTTGGCGAAGCGCAACTGGCCGGGTTGCTGGAGCATGTGTTTGTGGCCGACCAGTACGCGGCCCAGGTGGCAACGCGCCCGGGCAGCAAGAATGTGGTGGATTTCGCCATCAAGCTGCCGGGCAAGTCCGAGCATGGCGAACCGCTGTGGTTGCCGATTGATGCCAAGTTTCCGAATGAAGATTACGAGCGTCTGCTCGACGCGCAAGGCCGGGCCGATGTGCTGGGCGCGGAGGCCGCCGGCAAGGCGCTGGAATTGCGCATCCGCCTGGAGGCCAAATCCATCGCCGATAAATACGTGGAGCCGCCGCACACCACCGATTTCGCCATTCTGTTCTTGCCGACCGAGGGCCTGTATGCCGAGGTCTTGCGCCGTCCCGGTCTGATGCAGTCCCTGCAGCGCGATCACCGCATCACGCTGGCCGGGCCGACCACCTTGCTGGCCATGCTGAGTTCGCTGCAAATGGGCTTTCGCACGCTCACGCTGGAGAAGCGCTCCAGCGAGGTGTGGCAGGTGCTGGGCGCGGTCAAGACCGAGTTCGGCAAATTCGGCGACGTGCTGGCCAAGGTCAAGTCGCAAACCGAGTCGGTGCTCAAGACGCTCGACAGCGCCGAGACCCGCAGCCGCGCCATGGGCCGGGCGCTGAAGAAAGTCGAGGCGCTGCCCGACACGCTGGTGCCAGCCCTGATTCCCCTGGACAAAGACTTTGACAGCGATGCGGAGAGCGCCCGGGCGTGACGCCGGTGTCCGCTGAACCCACGCCAGCTCCCCGTTTTGCGCTGGCGCGGCTGATTGCGGGCCACATCTGCCTGCACGCCTGCATGGCCGGCATGCGCATGGCGGCGCCCTTGATGGCTTTGCGCGAAGGCTTCAGTCCGCTGGCGGTGGGGTTTTTGCTGGCCCTGTTTGCCTTGACGCAGGTGTTTTTGGCTTTACCGGCGGGCCGCTATGCCGACCGGCATGGTCTCAAACGCCCGGTCGGATTCAGCGTGCTGGCGGCGACAACGGGCGCTTTGCTGGCGGTGGCCTTTCCGGTGTTTGGGGTGCTCTGTTTCACGGCCTTGTTGACGGGCGGCGCCACAGGCGTGGCCTCCATTGCCTTGCAGCGCCATGTGGGGCGGGCGGCCCAGAATGCGACCGAGCTTAAAAAAGTGTTCAGTTGGCTCGCCATTGGCCCGGCGGTGTCGAACTTTATGGGGCCGCTG
>JAZKHK010000070.1:18234-20173 GCA_040385425.1 Pseudomonadota bacterium
TTCTGGCCTGTTTGCCGCTGGCGGCCTGGTGGTGGGTGCATCGCACGGTCGAGCTGACGCCGGTAGCGGTCGTGCCGGGCCCGCCCAAAAAAGCCTGGGATTTGTACCGCAATCCGTCCATGCGGCGCCTGATGCTGGCGAACTGGCTGCTGTCGTCGTGCTGGGATGTGCACACCTTTGTGGTGCCGGTGCTGGGTCACGAACGGGGCTTCAGTGCCTCGGTGATCGGCGCGATCCTGGGCGCATTTGCGATTGCCGCCACCGTGGTGCGTGTGGTGTTGCCGATCTTTGCCGCGCACATGCGCGAGGGGGCGGTGGTGGCTTCGGCCATGGTGATGACGGCGTTGCTGTTCGGCGTTTACCCGTTCATGGTGTCGCCTTGGGCGATGGGGGCCTGTTCTGTGCTCTTGGGGCTGGTGCTGGGCTCGGTGCAACCGATGATCATGAGTACCTTGCACCAGATCACGCCTGAGGCGCGGCATGGCGAGGCGCTGGGCTTGCGTTTGATGACGATGAATGCGTCCAGCGTGTTGATGCCGCTGCTGTTTGGAACAGCCGGTGCCGTGGTGGGCGTATCGTTGGTATTTTGGTGCGTGGGACTGGCGGTAGGCGCGGGGGCTCGTACCGCCTGGACGCTGCGGCCCGCACCGGGGCCGCATGGCGTCTAAAACTTAGCGGTTGAAAGAGCCGCCGCGATTGCCGCCGGGGCCGCCTGGGCCGCGTGAACCGCCACCACCGCCGCCAAAACCGCCGCCTCCGCCGGAGCGGCCACCTGAGCCGCCGCCACCAAAGCCACCGCCGCCGCCATTGCGGTTGCCGCCACCAAAACCACCGCCGCTACGGCGAGGGCTGCGTTCAACCATCATGTCCACGCTGGTGCGCATGGGATCGGGCTGGCCTTGAGGCGCACGCGATGAGGTGTTGTTGCCGCCACCATAGCCACCGCCGTTGCCACCGTTACCGCCGGGGTTGCCACCGCCGTAACCGCCACCATTGCCGCCGCGACCTTGACCTTGCGGACGTGGACCGCGTGGCGGTTGTTGATCACCCGCCGCCGGGTTGTGGCTGCGCTGGCCGGCACTGCGGTGTCCACCGCCGTTGCCGCCGCGTCCGCCGCCCGCAGGGGCTCCACGGTCACCCTTGGTTTCGCGCACGCGCTGCAGCATCTCGGTGCGCGCTGTTTTGGCCGCAGCCATCATGACGTCGCGGCTTGGCGGCTTGCCTGCACCACCCCAAACGGTCTGGCGACCCATGGCGATGGGTTCGGCCTTTTCGCCCGGCTCGGGCATGAAGCCTTCCACGATTTGCACCGGAATGTTTTGCTTGGTGAAGCGCTCAATGGCTTGCATGAAGCCTTCTTCATCCAGGCACACCAGGTTGGAGGCCGTGCCGTCGGCACCGGCGCGGCCGGTACGGCCAATGCGGTGCACATAGTCTTCGCACACATTGGGGATTTCATAGTTGACGACGTGCGGCAGGTCATCGATGTCGATGCCGCGGGCAGCAATGTCGGTGGCTACCAGGGCGCGAACGTCGCCGCTCTTGAATCCGGCCAGCGCCTGGGTGCGGGCCGACTGGCTCTTGTTGCCGTGCAGCGCCATGGCTTCAATGCCGTTCTTGGTCAAAAACTCGGCCACGTTGTTGGCGCCGAACTTGGTGCGGGTGAACACCAGCACCTGGCTCCAGTTGTGTTCCTGGATGATGTGCGCCAGCAACGCCTTCTTTTTGCCCCGGCCCACGGGGTGAATGACCTGGGTGATGCGCTGCACGGTGGTGTTGCGCGGCGTCACCTGAATGCTCAGGGGGTCTTTCAGCAGCGTGGCAGCCAGCTCGCGAATTTCGTCGCTGAAGGTGGCCGAGAACAGCAGGCTCTGCTTTTGCTTGGGCACCACGGCCAGCACTTTTTTCACGTCATGGATGAAGCCCATGTCCAGCATGC
>JAZKHK010000071.1:0-24967 GCA_040385425.1 Pseudomonadota bacterium
GCGCCGCGCCTGGGCCTTGCTGGAGCGCAGCGATGCGGTCTGGACCTACCCGGTGCGCAGCCTGCGCAAGGAAAGCTACGCGCTAGACATCGCCCTGCGCGCCGGGCTGACCCCGCCGACGCAACACCAGTCGCTGCTGTTCCCCATGACGCACGACGCTGAAAAGCTGGCGCGCCACTGGCTCAAGGCGGCAGAAACCGTGCGCGATCTGCTGGCCACCGGGCAGGATGTGCTGTTTCTGGTGGAAGGCGATGCCTCCACTTACGCCAGTTTTTGCTACCTGGCACGCGTGCTGCGCGAGCTGGACGAGACGGCGCAGGTCGAGATCGTGGCCGGTGTCAACTCCTTCAACGCGGCCTGCGCCCGGCTGCAAATTCCGCTCTCCGAGCAGGACGACACCATCGCCATCGTGCCCGCGGCCTACGGCATCGTGGCGGTGGAGAAGATGCTGGACGACTTCGACACCCTGGTGCTGATGAAGGTCAAGCCCTTGCTCGACGACCTGATCGACCTGCTGGCGCGCCGGGGTCTGCTGGCGCACAGCCGCTTTATCGAGAAAGCCGGTTCACCCGTGGAGCGCATCGTGGCGGACGTGGCCAGCCTCAAGGGCAGCAAGGTCAACTACCTGTCGCTGTTGCTGGTGAAAAACCCGAACCGCGAACGCGGCGAGTTGCTGCGCGGCTGCCGCAAAAAAACCACCACCGAACTCGAAGAGGAAACGCAGGAATGAGCAGCCCCACTTGGCCAGACGCCGCTGCCGTGCGCGTGGTGCTGATCGCCATCACCAAACACGGCGCGCAGCAAACCGCCGAACTGGCGCGCCAGTTGCCCAGCGCCCATATTTGTGTTGCCGATAAATTTGCCCCGCTCATGGCCGGTTTGAGCAACCCGGTGCGCGCCTACAGCGGCCCGTTCCGCGATGAAATCGGTCCCCTGTTTGCCGACTTTGACCAGTTGGTGTTTTTTGTATCGTTGGGTGCCGTGGTGCGCCTGATTGCGCCGCACATGAAAACCAAGGACGAAGATCCCGGCGTCGTGGTGGTCGATGATGCCGGGCAGTTTGTCATTCCGGTGCTGTCCGGGCATATTGGTGGCGCCAACGCCATGGCCGAGCAGATTGCAGCGCTGCTGGGTGGCACGGCGGTGCTGACCACCGCGTCCGACGTCGGCAAGACCATTGCCGTCGATATTCTGGGCCGCGAGCTGGGCTGGCAGGTGGAGTGCCCCAAAATCAACATCACGCGCGTCTCGGCTGCCGTCGTCAACGAGGAACCGGTGGCCGTGGTGCAAGAGGCCGGCAGCCCGCATTGGTGGACCCGGCCCACGCCGCTGCCTGCCAGCATCACCCGATTCACCCGCTTTGAGGAGGTCGATCTGGACCACTTCAAAGCCGTGCTCTGGATCACCCATGCCGAAGTCACCCCTGCGCACTGGGCGCAACTGCATGAGCGACTGGTGGTGTACCGCCCGCCGCAAGGGCAGGGCGCATGAGCCGCCGGGCCGCTCCCAAGGCGAATACCGGAATGCGTAGCATGAAGGCACCCCAATGAGCCTGTGCTTGCCCGACGTGGCGATTGGTCTCGGCTGCGACCGGGGTACACCGCTGGCGACCGTGCTGCATGCGCTGGACGCCGCACTGGCCCAGGCGGGGCTGGGGCGCGCGCAGGTGCGTGTGCTGGCCACCATTGAGGCCAAGCGCGACGAAGTTGCTTTTCTGGAACTGGCTGCGCTGGGCGGCTGGCCGCTGCAATTTTTCAGCGTGGCCGCGCTGGCGGGCGTGCCGGTTCCCAATCCATCGGCCACCGTGCTGCGCTACATGGGCACGCCGTCCGTGTCCGAGGCGGCGGCCCTGCTGGCGGCAGGCGCAGAGGCCAGCCAACTGATCGTCGAAAAATTCAAACACCAAGGCGTTGACGGTAAGAACGCCACCATTTCCATTGCAAGGATTCCCCATGACACAAACCACGCCTGAAACCACGGCCCCAGCAACGCCACTTGGCAAAATCATGCTGGTGGGCATTGGCCCCGGCCACTATGCCCACATGACCCACCGCGCCTGCGAGGCGATTGCCGAAGCCGACGTGGTGGTCGGTTACGTCACCTACATCAAGCTGGTGGCCGACTTGCTTGAAGGCAAGGAGGTTATCCGCAAGGGCATGACCGAGGAGCTGGACCGTGCCGTCCACGCGCTGGAGCGCGCCCGTGCGGGCAAGAAGGTGGCGTTGATCTCCAGCGGCGATGCCGGGGTGTACGGCATGGCCGGACCCACTTACGAAGTCCTGTTCCAGGCCGGCTGGACGCCCGAGACGGACGTGGAGGTTGAAATTGTGCCCGGTACGTCGGCCATCAACGCCTGTGCTTCGCTGGTCGGCGCCCCGCTGACGCACGACTTCTGCTCGATCTCCCTGTCGGACCTGCTGACGCCCTGGCCCGCGATTGCGCGGCGGCTGGATGCGGCGGCTGCGGCTGATTTTGTGGTGGCGCTGTACAACCCCAAGAGCGGACGCCGCACCCAGCAAATTCAGCAGGCACAAGCTTTGTTCTTGCGCCACCGCCGTGCGGACACTCCGGTGGCGATTGTCAAGTCGGCTTACCGTCGCCGCCAGAACATCGAGTTCACCACGCTGGACAAGATGAGCGAATGCGACATCGGCATGCTGAGCACGGTGCTGATCGGCAACAGCCACACCTTTGTGCGCGATGGCCTGATGATCACGCCGCGCGGCTACGCCAACAAGTACGAGCTGGGCGGCGACGGCAGCACCCGCGAAGGCGAAAAACGCGGGCGTTCCCTGTCCACCGGCCTGCTTGGCTGGACTGAAAACCTGCGCGTCGACCATGCCGACGGCGTGAGCATTGCCGAACTGGCGCTGCGCCACAGCCTGCCCGCCGACTACATCGAGCTGGTGCTGAACGCGCCGGTGGAGGATGAATCTGTGACGGCGGACGAGTCCGAACAATGAACGACGTCGTCAAGCCGAAAATAGGCAGTTACAAACGCCATCTCCTGGTCTGCACCGGCCCGCGCTGTGCACAGGATGGCGCGGCCCAGGCGCTGTTTGACAGCCTGGGCGATAAATTCAAGACGGCGGGCCTGCATGACGGCGAGTTGCGCGTCAAGCGCAGCCGCGTCAGCTGCTTTGCCGCCTGCAAGGGCGGACCGGTGATGTGCGTGCAGCCGGACGGCACCTGGTACTACAACGTCACCCCAGCCAATATGGACCGCATCATCGACCAGCATTTAGTCGGCGGTGCGCCGGTGGCTGATCTGGTATTTCATCAAGGACCCGGAGACTGCCATGCAGATTGAAACCCCACCCGCCGTCAAACCCTACGAAAAAGCCGAGGGCGAGCGCCGCGGCATCGTCATCGTCAACACCGGCGACGGCAAAGGCAAAAGCACGGCCGCGTTTGGCCTGGCCTTGCGCGCCCACGGCCGTGGCAAAGCGGTCAAGATTTTCCAGTTCATGAAAGTGCCGACGGCCCGTTTTGGCGAGCACCGCATGTTCGAGCAGATTGGCATTCCGATTGAAGGCCTGGGCGACGGCTTTAGCTGGAAGAGCCAGGACCTGGAGCATTCGGCCCAGTTGGCGCGTGACGGCTGGCAAAAAGCCAAAGCGGCCATTTTGAGCGGCGACTACTTCATGGTGACGCTCGATGAGATCACTTACCCCTTAATCTACGGCTGGCTGCCGCTGGACGATGTGCTGGAAACCCTTCAAACCCGGCCCAGCCAGGTGCATGTGGTGCTGACTGGCCGCCGCTGCCCGCCCGAGATCATCGCGCTGGCCGACACCGTGACCGAGATGCAGATGGTCAAACACGCGTTCAAAGCCGGTATTCCGGCCCAGCGCGGCATTGAGGACTGAGGCCCGCCATGACTTTGACGCCACCGGTCAACGCCGGCTTGCCATCCCCGGCCCCGAACGCCGCACCTGAAACGACGCCTGACCTGGCTTTCCCCCAGGCCGAGCGCGACGCGGTGTACCGCGCCATCTTCGAACGGCGCGACATGCGCCACTTTGCCGGCGGCACGGTGGCGCCCGAGGTAATGCGCCGTTTGCTGACCGCCGCGCACCACGCGCCCAGCGTCGGCTTCATGCAACCATGGCGTTTTGTGCGCGTGGCCAGCACGGCACTGCGCAGCCAGTTGCACGCGCTGGTGGAGCAGGAGCGGCTGATCACGGCCGAACAACTGGGCGAGCGCGAAGGCGCGTTCATGAAGCTCAAGCTCGAAGGCCTGCTGGACGCCGCCGAGGTCTGGGCCGTGGCGCTGGCCGACGGCCGCGAGCAGCATATTTTTGGCCGACGCACCATGCCGCACATGGACCTGGCCTCGGCCGCCTGCGCCATCGAGAACCTGTGGCTGGCGGCGCGCGCCGAAGGGCTGGGCATGGGCTGGGTCTCGCTGTTCGACCCGGTTGCCGTGGCGGAGCTGCTGCACATGCCGAATGGTGCAGAGCCGATTGCTTTGCTGTGCATCGGGCCGGTGCATGCGTTTTACGAAGAGCCTATGTTGCAGCAGCAGCGCTGGGCCAAGCGCTGCCCGCTGGACGATCTGCTGTTTGAAGACCGCTGGGGCCAGCCTTTGAGCCCACCCTGAATCGCATGATTCATGCCCTGAATTCCTGATTTTCCCTCTGATTGACTGAAAGTACGCTCCCATGATGTCCCTGGACCTGATCCTGTTTGAGTTGGCACGCCTGTTCCTGTGGCCTGTGACTGTGGGTGTGATTTTGTCGTTCGCTTATGCCGTGTACGTGCTGGGCAAATTCGCCATGGAGTATGTGCAGCGCCGCCAGCAGCCGACCCGCGCGTTGCTGCTGCACGCCTACGGCACCAGCCAGGACCAGATGGAACTCGCGGTGCTGAAAGACCTGGAAGGCGTGCGCCTGTGCAGCCGCGTCGCGCCCATGCTGGGCCTGATTGCCACCATGATTCCGATGGGGCCGGCGCTGGTGGCCGTGGCCTCGGGCGAGTCGCAGGGCGTGGCGCAAAGCCTGGCCCCGGCGTTTGCCAGCGTGATCGTGGCGCTGGCCTCGGCCAGCATCACCTTTGTGGTCTATACCGTGCGCCGGCGCTGGCTGATGCGCGAGCTGGTCATGGTGCTGGACGCCGCCGACGCGCCCATCACCCCGGTCAGCCACGCCGCCCATGTGGCCCCGGCGCGCCAGGAGGTGGCATGAGCCAGCGCCATTTTTCCATTCTCAACAGCCTGGACAACGACGATGACGACCCGGTGCTGTCCACCATCAACCTGATCGACGTCTTCATGGTGGTCATCGGCATGCTGATGATTGCCATCGTCAACAACCCTGTGAGTCCGTTCTCGCAGGACAAGGTGACCATCATCCGCAACGAAGGCCAGCCCAACATGGAAATCATCACCAAAGAGGGCACGAAAGTCACCAGATTCAAGGCCAGCGGCGCATCCGGCGAAGGCAACGGCGAAAAAGCCGGCACCGCCTACCGCATGAAAGACGGCAGCATGGTGTACGTGCCGGCGGCAGCCAAGTGATTTTGAACTGGCGTCATGGGTTGGCTGTGCTGGCCTGCTGGCTGGCTCTGGTCGGCCTGAGCGTGCAGGCGCAGGGCGTCAAGCCGGTGCCCGCCGTGGCGCCGGCGGTGGTGCTGCTCACGACCTATGTGGTGACGCCCGCCCGGCTGGCCAAACTGGTGGCCGGGGCACAGCTGGCGGGTGTGCCACTGCTGGTTTTGTCGGCCGAGCAGGACAGCCCGCAGGCGCTGCAACAGGCGCTGTCAACAGCTCAACTGCTGGTGGTCGATGCCCCGCACAGCAGCGTGGCGCAGGCGGTGGCGGCCAAATTTGGTGAGGTGTTGAGCCGCGCCAAAACGCCGTATGTGGTGGTTGGTGAATTTGCCACGGTCGCCAAGAACCAGCCGCCGCTGCTGGCCCCGCTGCTGGCGCAACGCGGCGTCGGGGCGGCGTGGGCGCAGCGCCTGCGCGAATACTGGCGCTTTGGCGGCGCCCGCAATCTGGGGCTGGCCATGGCGGCGCTGCAACAGGGCGGCCCGCGCACGTCGGCCGATGCCTTGCCCGCAGCGGCGCAGTTGCCGACCGCCGGGCTCTACCACCCAGGTTGGGCTCAGGTTGAAGGAACCACCCGTGCCCTTGAAAAATTGCCTTTTTTTAAGCATAATCAGCCTCTAGCCCCCGTGCAGTATGCGCAAGCAGCTCCTAAAACAGTAGCAATCGCCGTCAACAACGCGGTCTTCGCGTCCGACGACACGCCCTGGCTCGACAGCCTCATTGCCGCACTTGAGCAGCGCGGCCTGCGCGCCTATGCCTTTTACGGCCCGCGCCAGCAAAAAGACCTGTTCTTCCAGATGACCCATGGTCCCGACGGCCAGCGGGTGGCCGATGTGCTGATCAACGCCGCGCTGGTGTTCAACCCGACCGAGCGCAAGGCCGAGCTGGAGCGCATCGGCATTCCGGTGCTGCAAACCATGCCCGCGCTGGCGATGGACGCCGCGCAGTGGGCGCAAAGCCGCGACGGCCTGGCGCAGTCCGACGTGGCCTATTACTACACCCCGAGCGAGCTGGCCGGTATGACGGACGCCATGCTGATCACCGCGCGCGACGCCGTCACCGGCTCGCTGCAAGCGATTCCTGCGCAAATCAACGCCGTGGCCGACAAAGCCGCCGCGCTGGCCCGTTTGCAGCAAACGCCGCCGGCCCAGCGCCGCGTGGCGCTGCTGGTCTACAACTACCCGCTGGGCGAGGGCAACTTTGGCGCGTCGTTTTTGAACGTGCCCAAAAGCCTGCACAACATGCTGGGTGCCATGCAGGGCGCGGGTTACCAGACCTCCGCGCCGCCGGCTGAAGACATCACCAAACAGGTGCAGGCCACCATGGCCGCGTTCTACAAACCCGAAGCCGCGCAAACCCTGCTGGCCCAGGGGCTGGCCGACACGCTGCCGCTGGCCAGTTACCTCGCGTGGTTTCGCGCTCTGCCGCCGGACGTGCAACGCCGCACCGAAGCCTATTGGGGTCCGCCCGAACAGGCCGCCATGCTGCGCGCCAAAGACGTGACGCAGACGGAAGCAGCCTTCATCATCCCGCGCGTGCTCCTGGGCAATGTGGTGGTGATGCCGCAGCCATTGCGTCATGAACTGACCGCCGCCAACACCCCGGCGCAGCGCCAGAAGAAGATCGGCCACCGCTCGACCGTGCCGCTGAGCCACAACTACCTGGCCACCTACCTGTGGATTCGCACCCAGCTCGGCGCGCATGCGCTGGTGCATGTCGGCACCCACGGCACGCTGGAGTGGGCGCCCGGCAAGGAGCGCGGTCTCTCGGCGCAAGACGACCCGCTGCTGGCGCTGGGCGATGTGCCCAACATCTATCCCTACATCATGGACAACCTGGGCGAGGCCATCACCGCCAAACGACGCGGCCGTGCCGTGCTGGTGAGCCACAGCACGCCCATGTTCTCGCCGGCCGGATTCCGGCCCAAGGCGCATGAAATGCACGACCTGATGCACGACTGGGAAACCGTGGCACCGGGCCCGACCAAGGTGGAGCTGGAATCGCGCCTGATCGACAATTTTGTGGAGCAGCAATACCACCGCGATCTGAAGTGGTCACAGGACCAGATTCGCGCCAACTTTGGCGGCTTCATGGAACTGCTGCACCCGTATCTGGACGAACTGGCGCAAACCGCCCAGCCGCTGGGCTTAGCCACCTTTGGCGAGGTTCCCACGCCTGAACGCCGCCTGCTGACCGTGCTGCAGACGATGCGCAAACCCTTGATTGATGCGCTGGGCGAAGACATCGACGAAGTGTTTTTGCTCGACGCCGCCAAACTCATGCAGTCCCGCCCGGCGCGCTGGCTGCAGGTGGCCCTCAAGGATGCACAAGCCGCCAGCGTGCTGGATCTGCGCATTGCCGATGCCGCCGCGCTGGCCGCCAAGCACACGGGCGGCAGCTCGGTGCCGAATCGCGCTGAAGGCAAGGTGCTGGATCCCAAAGTGCTGCTGGCCCTGGCCTTGAAAGCGCAGCAACTTGACGCCGCGCTGGCCAACAACCAGGAACTCACCGGCTTTTTGACCGCACTGGACGGCAAACATTTGGCGGCCAGCTACGGCGGCGACCCGGTGCGCAACCCCGAGAGTCTGCCGACCGGGCGCAATCTCTACGGCTTCGATCCCAGCCGCGTGCCGACGCGCCAAGCCTGGGACACCGGCGTGGCCGCGTTCAATGCCTGGATGACGCAGCACCGCCAGGAGCACCAGGGCCAGTGGCCGGCCAAAATCGCCTTTACCCTGTGGGCCGGTGAAACCATGCGCCATCAGGGCGTGATGGAAAGCCAGGCTTTCTATGCTCTTGGTGTGAAGCCGCGCTGGGACGAAGCCGGGCGTGTGGTCGGCATCGACACCATCCCGGCCAGCGAGTTGAAACGCCCGCGGGTTGACGTGCTGCTCAGCGTCACCGGCTCGTACCGCGACCAGTTTCCGACCGTGATGCGCTGGCTGGATGCGGCGGTGCGCCAAGTGGCGGTGTTGCCGGTCAAAGACAACTTTGTCGCCAGCAACACGCAGGCCGTGGTGCAAAAGTTGTTGAAAGAAGGCGCCAGTCCAACACAGGCGCAGGCCTGGTCCACGACGCGCGTGTTCTCCAATGAGCAGGGCGGCTACGGCACCGGCTTGAGCGAAGGCACGCTGGGCACCGACACCTGGGTCAAGTCCGATAAAGGGGGCGGCGATGCCCAACTGGCGCAGCTTTACATCGACCGCATGGGGCACGGGGTGATGGACGGGCAGGGCGCGGGTGGTTCCAGTGGCAATGCGGCAGGCGCGGCGAATGGTGAGATCGCCCGCCAAAAAGCCTACGCCAGCAACCTGGCGCAGGTCGATGCCGCCTTGCTGTCGCGCACCTCCAACACCTATGGCGTGCTGACCAGCGACGACCCGTTCCAGTACCTGGGCGGCATCGCGCTGGCGGTGCGCCAGCTCACCGGGCGCGACCCGTCGCTGTACGTGCAAAACCTGCGCGACGACAGCGAGATTAAGACCGACAGCGCGGCCTCGGCCATCAACAAAGAGATGCAGACGCGCTACCTGCATCCCCAGTGGATCAAGGCGCAGCAGGCCGAGGGCTACAGCGGCACGCTGCAGGTACTTAAAACTGCTAATTTCCTATGGGGCTGGCAGGTGACCGCGCCGCAGGAAGTGCGGCAAGACCACTGGCAGTCGCTGCACAACGTCTATGTGCGCGACCAGTACAAACTGGGCACGCGGCAATGGCTGGAGGGCGAAAACCGCGCCGCCTTTGCCCAGACGCTGGAACGCATGCTCGACGCTGTGCGCCTGAACTACTGGCAACCCGACGCTGCCACCCGCAAGGAACTGGTGCAGGCCTACTCGGAGGCGCTCAAGGCCACGGGTCTTAGCGAGAGCAACCCGCAAGTGCAGCGCTTTGCCGAGCAGGAGTTGAATCCTTCGGCTGCGCAGCCTGTCACGGCTGCCCCAGCACAATCAACCCCTAAGCCGCTCAAGTCAGCGCCTGCGACCCATGCCAAACCCGACTCGTCAGCGGCGGAACCGGATCGCCAAATGCCGGTCAAAGGGCTGCGGATGGAGCCGCAGGTGCAGGCCGACCCACCGAAAGTGACTGCACCCGTCGTGGTCAACGCTTTGGCGGCCTTGCTGGGCACCGTGCTGTTGTTGGGGCTGGGTGCCTGGCGGCAATCGGGGCGTGGCCGGCATCAGCCGGTGCCGCGCTGACCACGCAGGTACTTGCCCTCACATTTTTAAAATAGAAACCGCATGCTGATCTTTGCTTTTTCCCTGTTGCTGGCCTTGGCCGTCGATCACTGGCTGGGTGAGCCGCCCGTGCGCTGGCACCCGGTGGTCTGGATCGGCAATTACCTGGGCTGGGCCGGGCGTTGGGTGCAGCGGTTCACCCGCCAGAGCCCGGAAAATGGCCCTGATTTCAAGGCTTTTTGGCTTGGAGCCCTTGTGTGGTGTGTCGGAGTAGCTATGGTTTGCATAGCGTCGTGGGCGCTGCAACAAGCCTTGCTGGCGCTGCCGGACACGCTGGGACTGTTTTGGGGCGGCCTGCTCGCCGTGTTGTTGCTGGGTCTGGCGCTCAAACCCCTGCTGGCCTGGGCCATGTTGCGCAGTGAAGCGCTGGCGGTGGAGGCGGCCTTGGGTGAATCGCTGTCTGCCGGGCGCGAACGCCTGCGCTGGCTGGTGAGCCGTGACGTGGCGCAGTTGACCGAAGTGCAGGTGCGCGAAAGCGCGATCGAAACGCTGGCCGAAAACCTCAACGACTCGGTGGTGGCGCCGATTTTCTGGTTTGTGCTGCTGGGCCTGCCGGGCGCGGCCCTGTACCGCTTTGCCAACACCGCCGATGCGATGTGGGGCTACCCCGGCCTGTACAAGGGCCAGAACTGGGCCTGGGCCGGCAAGTGGGCGGCACGCGCCGACGATGTGTTGTCGTGGATTCCGGCGCGCATCACCGCCGTACTGCTGGCGGCGGTGAGTCAATGGCCCGAAGTTGCCAGCGCCCGCCCGGCGCCTATCACCGTGTTAGCCGCCGGTCAGGCCGAGCCGCCCGCTGCGTCTTTCATGGCGCGTCTGCTGGCCGAGGCCCGCCGCACACCGTCGCCCAACAGCGGCTGGCCGATGGCGGCCATGGCTTTGGCCTTGGGCGTGAGCCTGCACAAACCGGGCGTCTATGTGCTCAATGCCGCAGGGCAGGCGCCCCAGCCGCAGGACACCCGGCGCGCCATTGTTTATGCATCAAAAGCGCTTGTAGCCCTTGTGTTCATTGCGCAGCTAGCTATTATTTCCGTAGCAATCGGATGATAGGCATGATTTATACGTCAAAAATGGCTCCAGCCCCTGTCCTTCCTGCGTGGGAAGCTATTGTTTTTGTAGTGACAGAGAACCTCTTATGACCCCGCGTATCCATGGCGGTCCCGACGCGTTGGGGGTGCCGCGTTTTGATTTTTCTACCAACAGCAACGCCTGCGGCCCGTGCCCCGGCGCTTTGGCGGCGGTGCAGCAAGCCGACGCCAGCCATTACCCCGATGCCAGCTACGCCACCTTGCGCGCCCAGTTAGCGGAATTCCATGGCGTGGATGGGCAGCGCGTGCTGTTGGCGGGCAGTGCCAGCGAGTTCATTTTTCGCATCACGGCCTGCGTGGCGCAGCAGGGCGGCCACCAGATCAGCCTGCCGCCGCACAGCTATGGCGACTACGCCCAGGCGGCGCAGGCCTGGGGTTTGAGGGTGGCCACCCGGCCGGATGCCGCGCAACTGGTGTGGGCCTGTGAGCCCTCCAGCCCGCTGGGCCAGGCCCATTCAGTTTGGCCGGGGTGGCTTCTGAAATCCGGCGCCCAGCAGGACAGCGCTGGCACGCCGGCTGGCTCCAATTCCGCCCATGTTTTCGAGCGGGTTGATTCGGTGCCGCTGGTGCTCGACCGCGCCTACGAGCCTTTGCGTTTGAGTGGTGCGCCCTCCCTGACGGACGCCCAACTGGCGCACGTCTGGCAACTGTGGACGCCCAACAAGGCGCTGGGCCTGACGGGCGTGCGCGCCGCTTATGCGATTGCTCCGCTGGGTTGGCAGGCCATGGCGACGGAGCTGGAAAATTTGTGCCCTTCCTGGCCGGTCGGCGCCCATGGCGTGGCCATGTTGCAGGCCTGGGTGCAGCCCGAGACGCAAGCATGGCTGGCGGACAGCCTGCAAACGCTGCGTGACTGGAAAACCCGGCAGATCACCTTGTTGCAAACCCTGGGCTGGGACTGCCTGCCCAGCGACACGCCGTTCTTTTGCGCCCGGCCCGCGCCAGGATGTGACTTGAGCGCACTGCGCGCCGCCGGCATCAAGCTGCGCGATGCCACCTCGTTCGGCCTGCCCGGCCATGTGCGCGTCAGCGTGCAGCCGCCGCAGGCGCAGGATGCGCTACAAAATGCGATTCAAGACTTGAATCATCGGCGCGACGAGGCCGCACCAGGCGATTAGCCAAGCACGGCCTTAACCTGAATTCCGTGCCCTTCAATACACGCCTAAACTCCTCCCATTACCTTCTTTGAGTCAGACAGCTCCCTATGCTCACCATCACCCGAAAACTCGAATTCGATGCCGGACACCGTATTCCGGACCACAACAGCCAATGCCGCAATCTGCATGGCCATCGCTACACCTTGCTCATCACCCTGACCGGGGATGTGGTGCAAAAAGACGGCGAATCCGACAACGGCATGATCATGGATTTTGGCGACATCAAGGCGCTGGCGAACCAGTACCTGGTCAACCTCTGGGACCATGCCTTCATCGTTTACGAACGCGATACGGTGGTGCGCGAATTCCTGGACAGCATGCCGAACCATAAAACGGTGGTGATTGACCGCGTTCCCACGGTCGAGAATCTGGCCAAGATTGCCTTCGATATGTTGAAGGAGGTCTACCACGACCGCTACGGCCGACACCTGTCGCTGGCCAAGGTCACCCTGTATGAAACGCCCAACTGCTGGGCCGAGATCGACGGTTAGCCCCATGACCGCCAAATGCGTGATGGTGCTCGGCACCACCAGCGGCGCCGGCAAAAGCTGGCTGACCACCGCCCTGTGCCGCTACTACGCCCGCCAGGGCCTGAAAGTCGCGCCATTCAAGGCGCAGAACATGAGCAACAACGCAAGGGTGGTGGCCAGCGTCAACGGCCAGGGCGAGATCGGCAGCGCGCAGTATTTCCAGTCGCTCGCCGCCCGTGCCGTGCCCGATGTGCGCATGAACCCGCTCTTGCTCAAGCCCGAGCGCGACACCCACAGCCAGGTGGTGCTGATGGGTCAGGTCGATGAAGAATTGTCCAAAATGGCGTGGCGTGGCCGCAGCGCCAGCGTCTGGCCGGTGATTGCCCAGGCGCTCGATGAGTTGATGGCCGAGAACGACGTGGTGGTAATTGAGGGCGCCGGTTCCCCGGCCGAGATCAATCTGCACAGCAGCGACATCGTCAACATGCGCGTGGCGCTGCATGCCAATGCGGCCTGTCTGCTGGTGACCGACATCGACCGCGGCGGCGCGTTTGCCCATCTGTACGGCACCTGGGCATTACTGCCTGAAGAAGAACGAGCCCTGATCAAAGGCTATGTGTTGAATAAATTTCGCGGCGATGCAAGTCTTTTGGCCCCGGCGCCGCAGATGCTGCAGGAGCTGACCGGCGTGCTGACCGTGGCGACGCTGCCGATGTGGTGGCAGCATGGTCTGCCGGAAGAAGACGGCGTGTTCGACGACCGCAGCATCGCCAAAGGCGTTGTCACCAAGACGGTGGCTGTCATTGCCTACCCGCGCATCAGCAACCTCGACGAGTTCCAGCCGCTCAAGAACATTCCGGGCGTGCGCCTGCAATGGGTGCGCTCGCCCTCCGAGCTGGCCGGCTTGAGCGCGACCGACTGGATCATCCTGCCCGGCTCCAAGCACACCAGCGGCGACCTGGCCTGGTTGCGCCAGCAGGGCCTGGATGCGGCGATTGCCCGCCACGCGGGGCAGGGCGGAGCGGTGTTGGGCATTTGCGGCGGCCTGCAAATGCTGGGCGAGGCGCTGATTGACCCGCACGGCATCGAACACGCTTACCTCGGCAACGCGCCGGGCCTGGGCTTGCTGCCTCTGGTGACAGTGTTCGAGGCCGACAAAACGGTCAAACACACACAGACTGTTTTCGATGCCGGCATCGCCTTGCCCGACAAACAGGCTGAAACCGATGTGGTCCATGGCGGAACAGCCGTGTGTACCCCATGGGCTGCGCTGGCCGGCGTGCAAGTGGCGGGCTACGAAATCCACCACGGCCAAACGCAGCAGCATCCGGCCATGGCCAAAGCGGGCGATGTGGCCCGCGCTGTTTTGCCGGATGGCCTGGCGTGGCAGAACGGCGCTGGCAATGTGCTGGGCTTGTACCTGCACGGCCTGTTTGAAGACCCCGCCGCCTTGCAAGCCCTGTTTGGCGCCAGTCTGAACGGCCCGGTGCCGACGCTGGATGTCGTCTTTGACGGTCTGGCCGATTACATCGAGCAGCATTTCGAGCCCGGTGTGCTGGCAGCTTTGATTGCCGGATGAAAAACCCCACGGTCACACCCTACGTATTGCTGATTTATTGATTTGGCTTGTTCTTCTTTTTTGCTTTAACTTTTAAAGTTCATACCCTCTACTCCTAGCGCATACCTCATGACTACCTCCCTGCCCACTCTTGCCGACATCCGCACCCTCGCTTTGACCCAAGCGCTGCAGCACAAGCTGAACAACAAGACCAAGCCGCTGGGCTCGCTCGGCCGGCTGGAAGCGCTGGCGCTACAACTGGGCGAAATCCTGGGCACCGAGTCGCCCGCCCTGGACCAGCCACAAATGGTGGTGTTTGCCGGCGACCATGGTTTGACGGCGCGCGGCATCTCGGCTTTTCCCAGCGATGTGAGCTGGCAGATGGTGGAGAACTTTCTCGCCGGTGGCGCTGCCGTCAGCGTGCTGGCGCGCCAGAACGGCATCAGCCTCACGGTGGTCGATTGCGGTGTTAACCACGACTTTCTGGCAGGACTGCCCGCGGGCACGCAACGCCCCGGCCTGCTGGTGCGCAAGGTGGCCAACGGCACGGCAGACTCCTCGGTGCAACCGGCCATGAGCGCCACCCAGTGCCAGCAAGCACTGCAAAACGGACAGGATTTGGTTAAAGGTTTGCCCGGCAACGCGCTGCTGCTGGGTGAAATGGGCATTGGCAACACCTCGGCAGCCTCGCTCCTGCTGTCCCGCCTGGCCGGGCTGGACATTGTGGTTTGCACCGGCGCCGGCACCGGCCTCGACGCGCCCGCCGTGCAACGCAAAACCGCGGTGCTGCGCGAAGTGCTGGCACGCCACCCCGACGCCAAATCTCCGCTGGATGCGCTGGCCGCTTTGGGCGGCTTCGAGATCGCCACCATGGTCGGTGCCATATTGCAAGCCGCGCAGGAGCGCCGCGTGGTGGTGGTGGACGGGTTTATTGCCACCTCCGCCGTGGTGGTAGCCCACGCCTTGCAGCCGCTGGTGCTGCAGCGCTGCGTGTTTGCCCACCGCTCGGGCGAGCGCGGCCATGAATTCATGCTGCAGCACCTGGGCGTGCAGGCGCTGCTCGATTTGGGCTTGCGCCTGGGTGAAGGCTCGGGCGCCGCACTGGCCTGGCCGCTGCTGCAGTCGGCTTGCACCATCCTGCGCGACATGGCGAGTTTTGAGTCGGCTGGCGTGTCCGAGCAATCGGCCTCGGAAGTCGGATCAACTCCAGCCTAAGTGCCATGTTTTTAAGTCAGTTTGTTCGCCACTACCTGCTCGCCATCCAGTTTTTTACCCGCATCCCGGTGACCGGGCGCTTGGCCGACTGGGTCGGTTATAGCCCGGCCATGCTGCGCGCCAGCGCGGCGCATTTTCCGGGTGTGGGCTGGGTGGTCGGGGGGCTGGTGACTGCGTTTACCGCCTTGTTGCTGGCGAACCTGCCTGACGCTGGCTTTTCGCCCCTGGTGGCTGCGGTATGGGGAACGGCTTTCGGCGTGTTGATCACCGGCGCGTTTCATGAGGATGGCTTGGCTGATGTGGCCGACGGGCTGGGCGGCACCCCGGACCGCGAGCGCGCCCTGGTCATCATGAAGGATTCGCGCGTCGGCGCCTTTGGGGCGATTGCCGTGGTGCTGGTGCTGCTGGGCAAAGTGTCTTTGCTGGCCCTGCTGGGCTCGGTCAGTGCCTGGGTGCTGTGCCCCGCCTTGTTCATGGCGCATGTGGTGTCGCGCACCTGGCCGCTGCTGTTGATCCGCCTGATGCCGCACGTCGGCGATGCGGCGGGGTCCAAGTCCAAACCGCTGGCCGACCAGATCAGCAAAGCCAGCTTGCTGGCGGCATTTTTATGGTGTTTTATGGCGCTAGCCCTTATGTTTTATGCGCTGCTAGCTATCGGATTCATAGCAATCGATGACGACGCCAAGGCCTGGCTGATGTCACTGGCTACGGCCCTGACGGCGTCCGGCATTGCGTTTCTGCTGATGTGGCGCTGGTTCTGGACACGTTTGCAGGGCTTTACCGGCGACTGCCTGGGCACCACCCAGCAGGCCTGCGAGCTGGCGTTTTACCTCGGTCTGGCCGTCAGCCTGTGAAACTGTGGCTGGTGCGCCATGCGCAACCCTTGATCGCCCCCGGTGTCTGCTACGGCGCCACCGACGTGGCGGCGGACCCGCAAGCCACGCAGCAAGCGGCCCAGGCACTGGCCTTGACTCTCCCCAAGGACACCGCGGTCACATCGTCCCCGCTACAAAGATGTGAGCAGCTTGCGCACTGTTTACAAGGGCTACGGCCTGATTTGTCTTATAAAACCGATAGCCGTCTGGCCGAGATGAATTTTGGCTGCTGGGAAGGCCAGCGCTGGGATGCCATTCCCCAAGCCGACTATGAGCGCTGGACCGCCGATTTTGGCGAGCACTGTTTTGGCGGCGTAGAGAGCAGCAACCAGGTGTTGACGCGCGTCGCCAGTGCCTGGACGGAGATGCAGCGCGAAGCGCGCGATGCGGTGTGGATCACCCATGCCGGGGTGATTCGTGCCGCCAGCTTGATTGCCCGGGGTGTGCAGCAGGTGGAGCAGGCGACGCAGTGGCCGCAAGATGCGCCCGGATTTGGCGGCTGGCAGTCGCTTGAGGCCTGATCAGGCAAATTCAACGTGTTTCAGGCGGTTTCCACCTGGTTGCGCCCTTGGGCCTTGGCGCGGTAGAGGGCGGCGTCGGCGCGTTTCATCAACGTATCCACGGTGTCCGTGTCTTTTTGGTTGGTGGTGATGCCAATGCTCACGGTGCAGGACGGCTCGTTTTCTCTCAAGACGCAGATTTTCAGAATCCGCTCTGCCACCAAAACGGCTTCATCCAGGGTGGTTTCCGGCAACAGGGCGACAAATTCTTCGCCGCCAAAACGTCCCAAGTGGTCGGGCTGGCGCAGCAAAGCGCCGATCTTTGCGACAAAGTTGATCAGTATCCGGTCGCCGGCCTGATGGCCGTAGGTGTCATTCACCGTCTTGAAATTGTCCAGGTCCATCACCAGGAACGCCATGCTGTGGCCGTGACGCCGGCAACGCTCCAGCTCGCGTTCACACGCTTCATTCATGTGCCGGCGCGTCAGCGCATTGGTGAGCGAATCATGGGTGGCCAGGTGCTCCAGCTCGGTGCGCAAGCGGTCGGTCGCCATCAGCATGACGCCGATGGAGAGCAGAAATATGCAAAAAACAAAGGTGGCAACGAAAAACGGTTGATAAGGTGATTGCGCGAACAGGTCGTCGCCGATAGGCCAGATGAAGGACGTGACCACCCGTGTGGCCAGGTTGAGGATCATCAGCACGATCACGCTGATGGTCCACAATTTGGCAAAGGTGAACGGTTTTTGCTGCAACATCAGGCGTGTCTGCATGATGAAGATCAGGCCGGACAGCAGGTTGGAACTCACCAGGCGGACATGAAAACTAGGGTCAACATAAGTGAACCATAGTTGCAGCACCGCTATGAATGCGATCAAGGCGATCCATGGCTTATGGCGAGGCGTGACACCAAAGAAACGCTGACTCCCAACATAGGTCATGTACAAACCTGCCGCGAGCAATATACGTGCGAAGGAGATGGAAATGATGGAGGGGAATTTGCCGAGACCGATCGCCATGACTGAGCCGGCAAAGATCAGCAACATGGCCGCAGACCAGTTGTCCAGCCCTTTGATGGAGCTGGGGTAGTTGCGCTTGAGCGAATAGAGCACCAGCGACATCAAACAACTCATCACACTGGCGAGAAAAATAACGGTGCGGGGGTCTATAAAACTCATCAGATCAGAAGGGGCGCGCGCGGTACATCTGGACCATTATTGCATCGTGGCCGCGATTGGACAGGTGTCGATGTCAAAGCCGAGTCAGACCAGGGGGCGGCGTTTTGGGCGTGAAGTCGCAAAATGGGCTCACGGCGCACTGCCAGCACAAGGGTTTGCGCGCCTGGCAGATATAGCGGCCATGCAGAATCAACCAGTGGTGCGCATCGGCTAAATACTCGGATGGGATGCGTTTGAGCAGTTTCATCTCCACGTCATGCGGGGTTTTGCCGGGGGCCAGGCCGGTGCGGTTGCCCAGCCGAAAGATGTGCGTATCGACCGCCATGGTCGGCTCGCCAAACGCCACGTTCAGGATCACATTGGCCGTTTTACGCCCGACGCCGGGCAGGGTTTGCAGCTCTTCGCGGGTGCGCGGCACCACGCCGCCATGCTGCTCCACCAGGATCTGGCAGGTTTGCATCAGGTGCCGGGCTTTGGCGTGGTACAGGCCGATGGTCTTGATGTAACTCTCCAGACCGTCCAGCCCGAGCGCCAGCATTTTTTGCGGCGTGTTGGCCACTGGGAACAGGCGGCGCGTGGCCTTGTTCACGCCCACATCGGTCGCCTGGGCCGACAGCAGCACGGCCACCAGCAATTCAAAAACCGAGGCGTATTCCAGCTCGGTCTGGGGCGATGGGTTGGCGGCTTTGAGTGTGGCAAAAAAAGATTCGATGGCGGCAGGTTTCATGGGCTTTTCGGAGGTGTTCGGCCTGAATAATAATAGGACGCTAAACGCCAACCCTCCCTTGTCTGTCGGAGGGGGCGTAAG
Organism: Pseudomonadota bacterium; assembly: GCA_040385425.1. Classification (GTDB taxonomy): domain Bacteria; phylum Pseudomonadota; class Gammaproteobacteria; order Burkholderiales; family Burkholderiaceae_C; genus Rhodoferax. The sequence goes on from JAZKHK010000071.1 coordinate 18,636, forward strand.
AAACAAGGACTTCCATGCAATTTGCTGACCGCTTGAAAAATGTCGAAACCTCGGCCATTCGTGAACTCTTCAAACTGCTGGGCAAGCCCGGCATCATCAGCTTTGCCGGCGGCTTTCCGGACCCGGCCTTGTTTGATGCGGAAGGTATCAACGAATCCAGCAACGCCGTCCTCACCAACAACCCCGGCCCGGTGCTGCAGTACGGCGCGACCGAAGGCTACCAGCCGCTTCGGGAAGGCATCAGCACCTTCATGGCCAATAAAGGCGCCACCGTCACGCCTGAAGGCCTGATCGTCACCACGGGCAGCCAGCAGGCGCTTGATCTGATCGGCAAGACCATGATCTCGCCCGGAGACAAAGTGATCGTCGAAGCGCCTACTTTCCTGGCCACCATCCAGTGCTTTCGCCTCTATGGCGCGCAAGTCATCGGCGCCCCGATCGATGCCGACGGCGTGGACGTGGACCGGCTGGAACAGCTCATCGAAGAACACAAGCCGAAGCTGGTGTACCTCATTCCCAACTTTGGCAACCCCAGCGGTGCCACGCTCAGTCTGGCGCGACGCAAGCGCATTCTGGAAATTGCAGCGCGCACGAAGACTCTGGTGGTGGAGGATGACCCGTATGGCGAGCTGTACTTCACCCAGTCTCCGCCACCCAGCCTGCTGGCCCTGAGCGATCAGGTGCCCGGCAGCCGGGAGTGGCTGGCCTACTGCGGGTCGTTCAGCAAAATCCTGTCGCCCGGCCTGCGCGTCGGCTGGATGATTGCACCGCCCGCCTTGCTGGCCAATGCCACCATGTGCAAACAGTTCAGCGACGCCCACACCAGCAACCTGACGCAGGCCATTTGCGCGCATTACCTCAGCTTGAACCGGCTGGACGGCGCGTTGTCGCTGGTGCGCAAGACCTACGCCTTGCGTGCCCGAGTCATGGCTGAATCCTTGCGTCGCGAACTGGGGAACGCCATTGAGTTCAATGCGCCCCAGGGCGGCATGTTCTTCTGGGCCCGGCTCACCGGCGCTGAGGGCAAGAGCGCTTTGGCCCCCGAGTTTGCCAAACGCGCCATCGACAAGGGCGTGGCCTTTGTTCCGGGTGCGCCGTTCTTTGCACACGACCCGGATTTATCTAGTTTTCGGTTGAGCTTTGCCACGGCCGATGTGGCGAAAATCGAGGAGGGGATTGCTCGGCTGGGTCAGGCGCTTTAATCGTTGCGTCCACGTGAAGGTCATAGGCCATGAACTCCTTGCCATGAGGTGGTAGCTGGAGCCAGGCCTCATGGCTGAGCGTTCGCTTGATATCGAGCAGCCCCGTCAGCCAGTGGTCATGCATGGTTTCGGGACTGAACTCGTAATCCTTGGCCAGGCCTTCCCATTCCTTGTCCTGGTAAATCATCTGGATCACGGTAAATTGCCCTTCGCAGGCAATTTCTTGTGCTTCCTTGCACCATTTTTCGGTGGCTCGTATCTCTGGGGGAACCTGCTTCAAAACCTCGCGCAACATTCGGCGGTAATGTTGCATAGTCGCCATGAAGTCGGTGATGGCGCGGGTACGGCTGGAAAACTGAATATCCTTTTGCCGCTCCTGGACCTCGTACACGTTGACCGGGATGAGTCCGCGGGCACTCCACAGGTCCACCTGGAAGGCGATGGTGTTGCGTCGCGGTGAGGCGGACAGCACATGGTAGAGCGGTGTGTTTGACACCAATCCCCCATCCCAATAGAACTCGCCTTCAATTTCCACGGCCGGAAACCCGGGAGGTAGCGCGGCCGAAGCCATGAAGTGTTCAGGCTTGAGGCCTTTGACGTTAGGCTGACAGGTATTGTCGAAATATTCAAAGTTACCTGTGCGAATGTTCACCGCGCCCACGGAGACGCGCATGTCTCCGAAATTGATGCGGTCAAAATCAACAAAGCGCTCCAGTGTGCTTTTGAGTTCGGTGGTGTCATAAAAACTGGAGTTCAGCACACTTTGCTGGCCACCCAGCCAGGGCGACAGGCCGCGTGGCACGAAGAAGTCACGCTGCCCCTGAACGATGGCACGCCAGGCTGCGAAGGCACTCAAGACTCTGCGGGTTTCACTGCCACTGTGGTCCAGGAAAGTTTGCATCCACTCCAGGTGAGGCCAGGGAACTGCTGGGCGACAGATCGTTTCCCAGAATTCATGCAAACGTTGCACACGCATTTCTGGCGCATTACCCGCAATGACCGCCGTGTTGAGCGCGCCAATGGAGATACCCGCCACCCAGTTCGGCTCAATCCCGGCGCTCGCAAGTCCTTCATAGACGCCGGCCTGGTAGGAACCCAGCGCACCACCACCCTGCAATACCAGCGCGACTGTCTCAAAAGGCAGTCCGCTGTGTCCGCCAGGCGTGAGTCCGCTGCAAGGATTCTGCGGTGTCGCAGCCACAAGAAACTAGCGCATTAGCGCTTCTTGGTGGCATTGGCCGCTGCAGCGGCTGCCTTGTTGACCTGGTTCACGCCAGAAGTGAAGTTCGACTCCACTTCATTCATCGCCTTTTTTGCGGAGCTTTGCGCCGCTTCAATAATGTCCTGGCTGGCGCTGACGGCATTTTTGAACGCAGCCATCACCGTTTCGGTTCCGGGCGGGGCATTCTTCAAGAGGGTTTCCAGCGTGTCGGCAAAGACGGATTTCACTTCGGACAGCTTGGACTCGAAAGCTTTGCTGAACTCGGCTCCACCACTGGTGGCGACGGTGAAAAAATGCTGTCCATAGGTGGCAGATTTTTCGGCCATCTGCTCAAGATAGCCCACTTGCAGACTCTGAAACTCCTGTGCATCCTTGGCGCCCAGAACAGCTTGGGCGTAACTGAAAGCACTGGCCAGAAGATCCTTGGAGGCGGCCAGATTCAGATCGACCAGCTTCTCGAAACTGGCAAATGCCTGTTTCGACAGTTCCTCCAGCGCTTGCACGTAAGTTTTGCTGGAGGAGATGAATTGTTCATTGGTTTCGGCCATTTCAATTCTCCATTCAAGGTAATCAAAAACGGGACAAGGCGTGCCTGATGCTTTTGATTCAGTTGCGTTTGTGCAAAGTCATTTAACCAAGTGACTTCCTTGAGTGAATTGCGTTTTATCAAAATGAAGTATGAAGGCTTAAGGTTGTACCTCTTGTTTCATAGGAAAATCAGCCTCCCTGGCTGAGAATAGAGTGATGAATCCTGGAATGAAATACATCAAGACAGACAAAGGCCGCGCCGAGATTGCCGAACGCAGTCCCGCTGTGAGCGCTTTGCAACGGCGTGTTCTGATCGTGATAGATGGCAAAAAAACGGCCAACGATCTGGGAGCGTTCGTGCGGGTGGGCGAACTGGATGCGGTACTGGCGCATCTTTTGCGAGAAGGCATGATTGAGCCAACCGATCACATTGCGGTCCTGCAAGAACCGGTCGCGCCTGGTTTTGCTGCCGCCGAAGCGTCAGAGCCTCCCCGGGCGGCCACCAGCCCGGAGGAGTTCAGGAAAGTGCGCATGCAAGCGTCGCAGTTTGTGGGAGAAACCCTGGGCGCCGCCAGTGAACCTATTACTGACGCCATTGACCGGAGTGAAAGCCCGGCTGAATTGCGTAAATTGCTGCGCGGCGTAGAAATATTCATCGGCCAACGACTCGATGCCGAAACCACACAACAGTTTGCGCGTCATTTTGGCGCTTTGCTGTTGTAGTGACTGGCAACTGCCCTCTAATGGTTTGAAGGCCAGTCGGAAAACGGAAACGGCGGCACTTCGATGGAAAAACTGACGAAGTCAGCGATTTGGCTCTGATAGCGACCCAGGCTGTGGCCAAACGCCATCAGGCGCGGATTGGGGACGTCATTAAGCAGCATCAGGATAAATTGAATGATGGCCACAAAAAAGAGCAGGGTGCCTGCCAACTGGTAGGCCAGGCCCATCAGGATCATCAGCAGGCCTCGCAGCCAGATGTTGCGTTTGGTGGCGACGGGATAGTCACTCATGCGTGTTCCTTTCAAACCCAGGCTCTGACATATGGGGCGATTTCATGAAACGACAAGCTTCGATTTGCCCGCTTATTCAAAACTTGGCATACCCGGTGTTACAAAAGGCTTGCCTGCAGCAACCCAGGCATCGAAACCACCTGCAATGGATTTGATGTTCAGATAACCCATGTCAAGCAAGGCGCAAGCGGCCAGTGCGGCTCGTCCGCTGGTCTTGCAATACAACACAATTTTCAGGTCCCGTGAACTCAGTTCGGGCGTGTTGCTGAGTTTGAATTCCAGCATGCCGCGCGAGACATGAACAGATCCGGGCAAGTGGCCAGCGGTATATTCGGCGGCCTCGCGAACGTCGAGCAAAACGTCTGCCTCGCGGATAGCTTGTTCAGCAGCTTCCAAAGGCACTTCCTGAATTCGTGCCTTGGCGGCCATGACGAGATCGTGTGCAGTTTTCATGTGTTTTTCCTTTATGACGCTGACATGGTTTCCCACGCCTTGAGCACTTCGGCCGCGTACATCAGGGCGGGACCACCGCCCATGTAAACGGCGATGCTGAGCATTTCCTCCACCTCGGCTTTCGTGCATTCAAGTTTGATCAAGGCCTTGACATGAAAGCCAATGCAGCCCGAGCAGCGTTGCGTGACACCAATCGCCAGTGCGATCAGTTCCTTGTTTTTTGCGCTGATGGCACCTTCTGCCATGGCGGCCCGCGCCAGTTGCCCAAAGCCCTGCATGGCTTCCGGTTGGGACTTGCGAAAGGGTGCCAGGTTTTCGTTGATGTTCTGAATCAGGCTGATGTGGTTAAAAGTGCTCATGTCGGTTTATCCAATCGTAAGGAGAAATTTTTGCGAAGGGCTTAATCGAAAACAGGCGACTCGACCCCGAGCACCTTGTGCAGCTTGGGGCTGGTGGTGGTGTACTGCAAAAACACCTTCTTCTCGGGCGCGATGATCGGCATGGCGCCAAACGCGGCCAGCGCGCACTCGTGAAAGCCGCTCAGGATCAGCTTCTTCTTGCCCGGGTAGGTGTTGATGTCGCCCACGGCAAAAATACCCGGCACGCTGGTGGAGAACTTCTCGGTATCGACCTTGAGCTGCTTGCGCTCGATCTCCAGCCCCCACTCGGCAATCGGTCCCAGCTTGGGGCTCAGGCCGAAAAACACCAGCAGCACATCCAGCGGCACGCCGCGCGTCACGCCATCGGAGCCGGTGACCTTGACGCCGGTGAGGGTGCTGTTCTTTTCTTCGTAGCCCGTGATTTGCCCGACGATGAACTGCATCTCGTAGGCCTCGCACAGCTCGCGCATCTTGGCGACATTGGCCGGCGCGGCCTTGAAGCCGTCGCGCCGGTGGATCAGGATCACGCTCTCGGCTTTGTGCGGGGAGTCCTTGACGAAGTCCAGCGCCCAGTCGAGTGCCGAGTCGCCGCCACCGACGATCACCAGGTTCTTGCCGGCAAAGGCATCGGGGTTCTTGACGCGGTAAAACAGCTGCGTGTTGTCAAAGGCATCGAGCCCTTCGACCTTGAGCGTTCTGGGCTGAAAGGCGCCGACACCGGCGGCAATGAAAATGGTTTTTGACAGAAAGCGCGTGCCGATGGCGGTTTCGACGAAGAAGCGGCCGTCAATCTGCTTATGCACGGTGGTGACTTCCTGGCCGTAATGGAAGGTGGCGCCAAAGGGCTCGATCTGTTTGAGCAGGTTGTTGGTGAGTTCCTGGCCGGTGCAGACCGGCACGGCCGGGATGTCGTAGATCGGTTTGTCGGGATACAGCTCAATGCACTGGCCGCCGGGGTAGGCCAGCGAGTCGATGACATGGGCCTTGATCTCCAGCAGGCCGAGCTCGAACACCTGGAACAGCCCGACCGGGCCGGCGCCGATGATGACCGCGTCGGTTTCGATCACGGCCGGATTCAATTGAGATTCCATAAAATTTTGTGCCAATTATTTAATGAGGTACTGCAGCTTGCCGGTCTTGTCTTTCCACTCTTCGGCTTCGGGCAGGGCGGGCTTGCGCTTGGTGATGCTGGTGAAAGTAGGCAGCTTGGCCAGCTCGGCGTTGAGCGCGGTCATGTGCTGCTGGTCCTTGGGCACGTCTTCTTCGGCATAGATGGCGTTGACCGGGCACTCGGGGATGCAGACGGCGCAGTCGATGCACTCATCGGGGTCAATGGTGAGGAAGTTGGGGCCTTCGCGGAAGCAGTCCACGGGGCAAACGTCCACGCAATCGGTGTATTTGCATTTGATACAGGCTTCAGTGACGGTATGTGTCATGTTGTGACTCCTTTCTTATCGGGGAACGACAAAAGCCGACTTTTCAGTCAAATGGCCGGGAATGTCCAGCGCCTGGATCTCGAACTGCATGGTGTGCG
>JAZKHK010000072.1:0-2655 GCA_040385425.1 Pseudomonadota bacterium
GTGGCCAGCTACACCGCGATTTTTGCGCGCGGCATGCAGCAGATGGGTTATGAAATCACCAACAGCAGCGCCTTTGATTCGGTCACCATCAAGACCGGAGATGCTACAAATTCGATAGCTGCCCGCGCCCGCCAGGCGGGCGCCAACCTCAGATACCGCCTGAACAACCACCTGGGCGTGTCGCTCGATGAGACCACCACGCGGGAGGACCTGGAAATGCTCTGGTCCTTCTTCGTCAAACCCGGCAAACCGATGCCGCGCCTGAGCGACTTTGAAAAAGGTGTGGAGCCCTTGATCCCCGAAGCGCTGCGCCGCAATACGCCCTTCCTCACGCATCCGGTGTTCAACACCCACCATTCAGAAACCGGCATGCTGCGCTACATCCGCATGCTCAGCGACAAGGACCTGGCGCTGGACCGCAGCATGATTCCGCTGGGCAGCTGCACCATGAAACTCAACGCCACCAGCGAGATGATTCCCGTCACCTGGCCCGAGTTTGCCAACATCCATCCGTTTGCGCCGCAGGACCAGTTGCTCGGTTACGCCGAGCTCGACCAGCAGCTGCGCGACTGGCTGTGCCAGGCCACGGGTTATGCCGGCATCAGTCTGCAGCCCAACGCCGGCTCGCAGGGCGAATACGCCGGCCTGCTGGTCATCAAGGCCTGGCTCGAAGCCAATGGCCAGGGCCACCGCAACATCTGCCTGATCCCCTCGTCGGCCCACGGCACCAACCCGGCCAGCGCACAAATGGCCGGCATGACGGTGGTCGTCACCGCCTGCGATGCCCAGGGCAACGTCGACATGGCCGACCTGAAAGCCAAGTGCGAACAGCACAGCGCGAATCTGGCCTGCATGATGATCACCTACCCGAGCACCCACGGCGTGTTCGAGACGCAGGTCAAAGAGCTGTGCGCGCTGGTCCACAGCCATGGCGGCCGCGTCTACGTAGACGGCGCCAACATGAACGCATTGGTCGGTGTGGCTGCGCCCGGCGAGTTCGGCGGCGATGTGAGCCACCTGAACCTGCACAAGACATTTTGCATTCCGCACGGCGGCGGCGGCCCCGGTGTGGGCCCCGTCTGCGTCGTGGCCGACCTCGTGCCTTATTTGCCTGGCCATGCGACGGCCGGCTTGCCGGTCAACGGTGTGGGTGCCATCTCGGCGGCGCCCCTGGGCAATGCAGCCGTGCTGCCGATCAGCTGGATGTACTGCCGCATGATGGGCCCCGAAGGCCTGCAGTCTGCGACCGAGGTGGCGATTCTGGCGGCCAACTACATCAGCGCACGTCTGAAAGACCATTACCCCACGCTCTACGCGAGCGCCAACGGCCATGTGGCGCACGAGTGCATTCTGGACTTGCGGCCCTTGAAGGAAAGCAGTGGCGGCGCCAACGGCATCTCAGCCGAAGACGTGGCCAAGCGCCTGATGGACTACGGCTTTCACGCCCCGACGCTGAGCTTCCCGGTGCCCGGCACGCTGATGGTCGAGCCGACCGAGAGCGAAACGCTGGACGAGCTGGACCGTTTCATCAACGCCATGATCGCCATCCGCGAAGAAATCGCCAAGGTGGAACGTGGTGAATGGCCACGGGACAACAACCCGCTCAAACACGCGCCGCACACCGCAGCGTCGTTGATGGGTGGTGATTGGGATCGTCCTTATTCACGCGAAGTCGGCGGCTTCCCGCTGGCAACGCTGAAACAGGTCAAATACTGGCCGCCCGTCGGTCGCGTGGACAACGTGTACGGCGACCGCAACCTGTTCTGCGCCTGCGTGCCGGTCAGCGACTACCAGTAAACGAAAAACCGCCCGGCGCATCGACTCCAACAGACCGTTGCGCCTGCACTGCCCCCCTTAAAACACGCGGCCAAATGTGGCTGTTGGCTCCCTCTTTCGCCCAGCGGGGCGAGAGAGGGCGGGGGGAGTGAGTGGGGAAAGAAAGCCCGTAAAAATCAGCTCAACTTGAACGAAGCCGCCAAATCGGCCAACTCACGCGCCTGCTCCTGCAGCGCGCTGGACGCAGCCGATGTTTCTTCCACCAGCGCCGCATTTTGCTGCGTTACGCCATCGAGTTGCGTCACGGCCTGATTGATCTGGGCAATGCCGGTCGATTGTTCGCGGCTGGCCGACGCGATTTCACCCACGATATCTGCCACACGCTGGATGCCGGTCACGATTTCCTGCATGGTCGCGCCCGCCTGGGCAACCTGCTCTGTACCGACACCGACTTTTTCAACCGAGTCGGTAATCAAGACCTTGATTTCGCGGGCGGCTTCGGCGCTGCGTCCGGCCAGCGAGCGCACTTCGGAAGCCACCACGGCAAAGCCGCGACCTTGCTCGCCAGCACGCGCCGCTTCCACGGCTGCATTGAGCGCCAGAATATTGGTCTGAAACGCAATCCCGTCAATCACGCTGATGATGTCCACAATTTTGCGCGACGAGGTGTTGATCGCTTCCATGGTTTGCACCACTTGCGACACCACAGCACCACCCCGGCTTGCCACGTCCGAGGCAGAGGTGGCCAGTTGATTGGCTTGATTGGCGTTGTCGGCGTTGTTCTGCACGGTGCTGGCCAATTGTTCGGAGGCCGCCGCCGTTTGCTCCAGCGAACTGGCTTGCTGTTCAGTCCGGTTGGACAAGTCCAGTGTGCCGGTG
>JAZKHK010000072.1:2665-16765 GCA_040385425.1 Pseudomonadota bacterium
GCCGGTGGCGACTTCGCTGGCGGCGCTGGCAATCGAATCGGATCCTTTGTGCACTTGACCGATGACCCGATGCAAATTCCTGCGCATGATGTCCATCTTTTCCAGCAAACGGCCAATTTCGTCACGGCCGGTATACGGAACCGCCTGGGACAAGTCGCCGCTGGCAATGGCCGTGGCGGTTTCATCGGCCAGACGGAAACCCAGGCGCAGGCGCGCCATCAACATGAAGGTCAGCACCAGCGCCGGAACGCCCCCCAACGCAATGGCCAAGGCGAAAACAATCAGCGCATTGTGGTAGCGGCTTTCTGCGGCCTTGTATTCGTCATGGGCTTGCTTGACCTGGTGGTCGCGGAACACGGTCAACCCTTTGACGGCAGCTTCGGCTTCGGTTCGGCCAGCTTGCAGGAAAAAAGCCATGGTGGCGGGACTGAAGTCGCCTGATTGAATGGCTTTGACGACTTGGTCGAGCTTGTCGCGCCAGGCTGCACGACTGGCTTTGGTGGCTTCAAAAACAGCTTTTTCTTCGGCATCCGAGACGGAGGCTTCCATCTCCTTGTTGATCCGGTTGGCTTCCGTCCGGTTGGCCGTAATGGCATCGAGGTGCGCATTGACGGGATGGGTGTGAATGGAGGCCAGCGGGCCATCGGGTGCATGTTGAAACGCCAGCAAAATTTGCAGGCGGTTTTGCACAATTTTATTGATGGACTCATCTGCCAGCAGCGCTGGCTTCATGGCGTCATCGTGGACTGTCTTGAGGCTATCCCGGGCAGACATCAAGCCCCAAAGACTGACGCCCATCACGACCGCGAAGGCGATCGAGTAAATGACAATGACAGCGAGAAAGCGCTGTGTGATACGAACCGTTCCCAACATAAACACCCCTTTTTAATAAGGGTTATTTTATGGCGTGAAACTTAAGGCTTGACTGCCATTGACGCTAGGTGGACGCTGCCGCTCGTAGCGTCTGTGCGTGGTGTGCCAGATGGTCGGCCATGAAGGATGAGATGAAGTAGTAGCCGTGGTCGTAACCAGCATGGCGGCGCAGCGTCAGCGGCTGCCCGGCTTGGGCGCAGGCGGCTTCAAACAGATGCGGATGCAACTGCGTCGGCAAGAACTTGTCGGCCAATCCCTGGTCGATCAGAATCCCGGCTGGGAAAGGCGCTTTGCTAAATTCGCTCATGAGGGCACAGGCATCGTGCGCCGCCCAAGTGTCCGTGTTGGCGCCGAGATAACCCGTGAAGGCTTTCTGCCCCCACGGGCACTGCGTGGGCGCACAGATCGGCGCAAAAGCCGACACCGACTTGAACAAGCGCGGATATTTGAGCGCCAGGGTCAGGGCGCCGTGGCCACCCATCGAATGCCCGAAAACACCCAGGCGCTGCGCGTCCACCGGCAGCGCCTGCGCCACCAGCGCCAGCAGCTCAGCGGTGATGTAGCTTTCCATGCGGTAGTACGGGGACCAGGGCGCTTGCGTCGCGTCCAGATAAAAACCGGCGCCCACGCCAAAATCCCAGCTCTCGGCCTCGCCCGCCACCCCGGCACCGCGTGGGCTGGTGTCCGGCGCGATCAGGGCCAGGCCCAACTCGGCGGCTACCCGTTGCGCCCCGGCCTTGGCCATGAAGGTTTCCTCGGTGCAAGTCAGCCCCGCCAGATACAACACAGCGGGCACTTTGGTGTGTTGCGCCTGCGGTGGCAGATAGACCGAGAACTTCATGGTCAAACCGATCACGCTGGAAGCATGTTGGTAAAAGCGCTGCAGGCCGCCAAAGCAGGCGTGCTCGCTCAACAACTCAAGGTTTTGGGTGTTCATAGGGTGCTCATTTCGCTACACATTTAATAGCTACTCGTGCTTATTCTGCGGGGGCTAGAGGCTGATTTCATCAAAAAATCACCACGCCGCGAATAGATTCGCCGCTTTTCATCAAGTCAAAGCCTTTGTTGATGTCTTCCAGCGGCATGGTGTGGGTGATAAGGTCGTCGATGTTGATCTTGCCCTCCATGTACCAGTCCACAATTTTCGGCACGTCGGTGCGTCCGCGTGCGCCGCCAAAGGCCGAGCCTTCCCACTTGCGGCCGGTGACCAGCTGGAACGGCCGCGTGCTGATTTCCGCACCCGCCTCAGCCACGCCGATGATGATGCTGCGACCCCAGCCCTTGTGCGTGCACTCCAGCGCCTGACGCATCACGGTGGTGTTGCCGATGCACTCGAAACTGTAGTCCGCGCCGCCATCCGTGAGCTGCACGATGGCGTCCACCACGTTCTCGACTTCCTTCGGATTGATGAAGTGCGTCATGCCGAAGCGGCGCGCCATCTCTTGCCGCGCGGGGTTGATGTCCACGCCGATGATCTTGTCGGCACCAACCATCTTGGCGCCCTGGATTACGTTCAGGCCGATACCGCCCAGGCCGAACACCACCACGTTGGCGCCCGCCTCCACCTTGGCGGTGAACAGCACGGCGCCGATGCCGGTGGTGACGCCGCAGCCGATGTAGCAGACCTTGTCAAACGGCGCGTCCTTGCGAATCTTGGCCAGTGCGATTTCGGGCACCACGGTGTAATTGCTGAAGGTGCTGGTGCCCATGTAGTGAAAGATCGGGTCGCCGTTCAGGCTGAAACGGCTGCTGGCGTCGGGCATCAGGCCCTTGCCCTGCGTGCCGCGAATAAGCTGGCACAGATTGGTCTTGCGCGACAGGCAGAACTTGCATTGCCGGCACTCCGGCGTGTAAAGGGGAATAACGTGGTCGCCCTTCTTAAGCGTGGTGACGCCCGGCCCCACATCGACCACGATGCCGGCGCCTTCGTGGCCCAAAATTGCCGGGAAAATCCCTTCCGGATCGGCGCCCGAGAGCGTGTAGTAGTCGGTGTGGCAGATGCCGCTGGCCTTGATTTCAACCAGCACTTCGCCCAGTTTCGGCCCTTGCAGGTCCACGGTTTCAATGGTCAGGGGCGCACCTGCTTTCCAGGCTACGGCAGCTTTTGTTTTCATGGAGACTTCCTCAAAAAATGGTTAAACCGGATGGCGGTATTTGAACCCTTGCGTGTCGATGTGTAAACCAGCCGCCATCAGCCACTGGTCGATCATCGCCGGATCGCTGAAGGTGCGCAGCGCCATGTAAGCCACTTCGGCCTCTGGGTAGCGACGGCGCAAAAAATTGAGCCATTGCTTGAGCCGCCCGGCCTGCTGGCGGCGCTCCAGCCGCGTGCTCACCAGACGCCAGAAATCGGCGATGAGGGGCAACAGGGTTGACCAGCTCACCATGGGCAACTCAGACCCGCTGGCGGTGCCCGCCCGAATGGCCAGCGCCAGGCCCGGGTCGGTGACGATGCCGCGGCCCAACATCAGGCTGTCGCAGCCAGACAGCTCGCGGCAGCGCAAGGCATCCTGCACCGTCCAGATTTCGCCATTGGCCACCACCGGCAGACGCACCTGCGCGCGAATGTCTGCAATGCGTTCCCAGTAGGCCGGCGGGCGGTAGGCATCGGCCTTGGTGCGGGCGTGAACCACCAATTCATCGGCCCCGCCGCCTTCAATCGCCAGCGCGCATTCAACCGCCCGCGAGTCGTCGTTGAAACCCAGGCGCATCTTGGCTGAGACCGGCAGGTGGGCCGGCACGGCACGGCGCACGGCGGACACGATTTTCAGGAGCAGTTCGGGGTTTTCCAGCAAGGCCGCGCCGCCGCCATGGCGGTTCACCACCTTGGCCGGGCAACCAAAGTTCAGGTCGATGCCGTCCGGCCCCAAGGCCGCCAGAACGGCGGCGTTTTCCGCCAGGCAAACCGGGTCGGAGCCCAGCAACTGCGCCCGCACCGGCACGCCCGCAAAGGTTTTGCCGCCGTTCAGCAGCTCAGGCACAACCCGGATAAAAGTCCGGTCCGGCAGCAGCGTGTTGGTGACGCGGATGAACTCCGAAACGCAACGGTCCACCCCGCCCACACGGGTCAGGATGTCGCGCAACACGAAGTCCAGCAAGCCCTCCATGGGCGCGAGAAGAATGGTCATGCGAGGTAAAAAGAGAAGAGGCAAGAGTGGGAGAAGATAGCGTTTTTCACAGGCCCCGCCGCTTCACAGCGCGAAATAAAACTGGGCAATAATCAAATCCTACTTTTAAAGGCTTTGATGTTTTGTTCGTCCTGCGGTTTTGAAATACCAGAAAATTCAGTGTTTTGTTCAAAATGCGGCGCCAAAGTAGGGACGGCATCCATGGCCCTTTCTTACTCATCGGCCGACAACGACAAGCTGCTGGTCATTGCCGCTCATTTGGGCGGTGTCTTTTTTGGGTTCATCCCGGCGCTGATTGTTTTCCTGCTCAAAAAAGATTCGCCGGGCTGGGTACTGGACAACGCACGCGAAGCGCTCAACTGGCAAATCACGGTATTGATCGCAGGAGTTGTTTGCTTCCTGCTGGCCTTTTTGCTGATCGGTATTTTCCTGCTCTGGATTTTGATGCTGACCAACGTCGTCCTTTCCATCATTGCCACGATCAAGACCAGCAACCATGTGGCGTACCGCTATCCGTTCGGCCTGCGCTTGTTGAAATAAGGCGGCCCCGGCGCGACACCAGCGCCGGATTCAGAGGGCCGTTTTCTGCCCGACTAGATCGGCCAGCATCTCACTGGATTCGTCCAGCCGATTGGCGAGGATGCCCGCAATGTTGCGGTAAATGACGTGGGCGCTTTCGGGGTTCCCATCAATGAGTTCCCGGTAGAAGCGCATGGTCACGGCATCGCGCGTCGCCCGCACCGTGGCGGAGCGCATATGATTTCCCACCAGCGCCATCTCGCCAAAGCAGTGGCCCGCATTGAGCCGGGCCAGTTCAACCGCTTTGCCGTTCCTGAGTTTTTCAACCAGCACTTCACCGGCGATCAGGACAAAAAAGGAGTCGCCAATGTCGCGTTCGTTGAACACCACCTCACCGGCCTTGACCTGAAAGTACTCGGCCACACCGAGGGTGCGCATCAGGCAGTCCGGTGTCATCCCCTTGAAAATGGGCACCTGCTGCTTGATTTTTTGAACGATGGCGGGGTCAAGCTTGAGGCCTGCCGGTTTCGGAATAATTTCCGCCCGGACGTTTTCAGCGTGGATTTGAACAATGGCGGGATCAAGCTTCATAACGGGCAATAGTACACGGCCTGATGAGTAAAGTCATGCTGCTATATTTTAAATAGCTGCTCACGCCCATTCCACGGGGGCCAGAGCATGAAATGACTTAAATAAAACGCTGTTTTACCCGTTTCAGGCCAGTCATGACAGCCAACACCAGCGCGCCCGCCAGAATGCCAACCACCGCATCCAGCGCCAGGGAAGCAGGCGTTTGCAACGCCGGGCTCAGGCCTTGGCTCACCTGCTCAATCCAGTGGTGCGCGCCCGGCAGGCCATGCGTCAAAATGCCGCCGCCGACCAGGAACATGGCCGCTGTACCGGCCACCGACAGGCCCTTCATGAGGTAAGGCGCGGCATTCAGAACGCCCCGCCCGACTCGGCGCTGAAAGCGCACCATCACCCCGTCACCCGTTTTTTGACTCAGGTAGAGCCCGCCATCGTCGAGCTTGACGATGCAGGCCACCAGGCCATACACACCGGCCGTCATCACCAAGGCGATGCCGCTGAGCACGACCACTTGCGTGATGAGCGGGCTGTTTTGCACGGTGCCCAAGGTAATGGCAATGATTTCGGCGGACAGAATGAAATCGGTGCGCACCGCGCCCGTGATTTTGTCTTTTTCCAGCGCCACCAGATCAACCGCAGGGTCGGCCAGCGCCTCCACCAGTTGCGCATGGTGCGCCGCGTCGTCAGCCTGGCTGTGCAAGAACTTGTGGGCTATTTTTTCAAACCCTTCAAAGCACAAATAGGCGCCACCAACCATCAACAGCGGAGTCACCGCCCAAGGAGCCAAAGCGCTGATCGCCAGCGCAGCCGGCACCAGAATGGCCTTGTTGACGAACGAACCTTTGCACACGGCCCAGACCACGGGCAGCTCGCGGTCCGCCTTGACGCCAGCCACCTGCTGCGCGTTCAGGGCCAGATCGTCCCCCAGCACACCCGCAGTTTTCTTGGCGGCGACCTGGGTCAGGACCGACACGTCATCCAGGACGGTAGCGATGTCATCCAGGAGGGCGAGCAGACTGGTGGCCATGGTCGGATTAGAGGTCGCGTTTCATGCGGATTTCTTCGACCTTGACCTTGCCCATGGGCACGGTTTTGATGGTGGTCATCTCGCGTTTGAAGCCGGCCAGATCGTGAAAGCGCAAGGCGCGCTCATTGCCCAGCGGCACCCAGATCGAGACTTTGGTACAGCCCTCTTCCACCAGACCGTCACGGGCGGCATCCCACAGAGCCAAGCCGACACCTTGGCCCCAGTGCGACGGCTCGGCATAAATGGCCCAGATTTCACCCATGGTGTTCGGGGTTTTCGGGTCGCGCGAACGGTCAAAGCCGACAAAGCCGATGATTTTTCCTTCAGCGACCGCCACATGAACCTGGGGTTCATTGAACTCAATGGCATCGCGCCAGTATTCCTGGTCTTTTTCAACGGAAATCGTGGGGGCTTGTTCGCCTGGAAAAAGCGCCTTGAAGGCCGCTTGATTGGAACTGGCGTGGATTTCGGCAATGGCCTTGGCATCGCGCTGCGTAGCGGGCCGGACCTCGAAGGTGGACGTATCGGACATGAAAAAATGCCTGGGGAACCAGGCTGAAAATAAAAACTGGAGCTGGATTGTCGCCGCAAAGCGGCGCGCTATTGCGGCTTGTTCCGCCCAAGCGCCAGACCACGCAGAAACTCCGCCAGTCCACGATCCACTTCCAGCCGGGCAACCAGCACACTCGCCTGCCCCAGATCACGGCTTGCACCGAGGCGCATTTGCAGCTTCATGGCCTGCTGAGTCCAGTCTTGCCGTTGCCGCTTGGGCAAAAGATCATGCAGGGCCTCCATGCCGTAGCGCAGCCGTTTCGCAAGAATGCGCACCCGGTGCAGACGAATGGGATCGTCTGCCTTGTCTGCCTTCTGGAGGGCACGCTGCAACTGCTCATGCAAACGCACCATCCGGCGCCTGGCCCAACGGCGCAAAGACTCTTTCGGTAGCAGCATCGCATCACCCTGCCCTTGGGGTGAAGTCAAATCCTCCAGCCATTGCGTGATGGCCAGCAAGCTGCTCCCCACCACTGGCTCCTGGAGCGCATAGCGCACGGCTTTGCGCTGGAGATCGGCCGCCTGCGTCAAACCTTCTGCCATCGACTGCCATGCTTGTTCGCGCCGCGCATCACCCGCGGTATAGGCATTGGCAATGGGCGGCAGCGTCTCGGCCAGGGCGACATCCAGGTCCCTCAACTCGCTCAGACAAGTTAGAAGCGTTTGCAGGGCCAGCAGGGACGGCACCGGCTCACCCAGCATTGGCCTGAAAAGCCGCAGGGCGGTTTTGAAGCGCCGCCAGCCGACGCGGGCCTGGTGCACCACCTCGGGATCATCCGAGCTGCGCAGCGCATTCAGGTTGACCGTGAACTGGCAAAACATTTCGCGCAGCACGCGCTGCGCGGCATCCAGCAAGGGCATTTTGGCTATCAGCGCCGGCGGCTGGGCGCGTTGCGGCCGGTTCAGGCCATCCTGCGCCAGGGCGTAGCCACGCTCGGCCTTGCTTTTGCTCGCTGGCAACACGGCCAGGGTGGCGGCAATTTGCTGCGCCACCTCAAACAGGGCGGCAGGTTCACCTACCTTGAGTTCGAGTTCCAGCTCGCAAATGGGTGTGGTTTTGCCACCGGCTTCAATCTGGCCGATGTCCAGCGCCACCTCAACCACACTGCCATCGCGTCGGCGCACCAGCCAGAGGGTGCGCTCGAAGGTCGTGACAAAACTCGGTCCCAGCGCTTTGAACACGCTCCCATCCGGGTCGATGGCGGACCACGGGGTGGCTTTGAGCGCCTGCCGGAGCAAAGCGCCGCCCGGCACCGGTGATTCCCATTCCCCCCGCTGGCTCAAGGCCGAATCGCCTTGGCCGCCCGTCTTGAGGGTTTGCAGCCATTGCGGCTGATCGTTGCTGCCCACGCGGCGCAGGCGCAGGGCGATGCGCTGCCGGTTCAAAACCTGATCGGGCGTATCGAAGTAAACGTTGTGCAACTGCTGGTGCGTCGGCTTGCGGCGCGCCAGTACCGCGGTGTGGGCCAACCGCTTGGCCAGGGTCGCTGGATCGGAGGTCGGCAAGGCCAGCTTGAGTTCTATTTCTTGCGAGCGGGGAGGAGGATTGGATTTCATGGCATTCAATTTTTTTGTTTCACTGGCGTCTTTGGCTCAACCATTCACGGACCTGGGCGGCAACCCAGGGACCGTCGTCCAAAGGTAGATCATGTCCGGCGTGCAGGTGTAGACGAATGTCACACCCCCACTGCCGGGCCAGGGTTTTTGAACACGCCACAGAGACCAAATGATCCTGCTCGCTGGCCAGGATCAACGTAGGGATCGGAGCTTGGAGGCCGGCTGCGCTGAAACGGGCCGCCGCCAGCAGTTGTCGAAGTGTATTGGCTCGGGCGACGGGACTGGTTTTTTTAAGCGCCAGCCAAAGCGGCAGCACCGCGTCGGACGCGCTATTGGAGGTAAGCCGCAAGACCGTGCGTTCCCATTGTTCAGGGCCGGCACCCAACACAGCCAGCTTCAGCAAGGCGGCATAGTTCCGGGGCCGCAAGCGCTGGTAAAACGGACTGAAAGGCCGCATGCTGGTGTTGATGAGTACCTGGGCGGCCACTTCCTGCGGATGCGCCTGACCCCAAGCCACAGCCACCATGGCGCCCAGCGACATGGCCAGCACCTGGTAAGGCGGCTCACTGTGACGCAATGCAAGCTGGGCGCGACAGTGCGCCACCATGTCCTGCACCTGGCGCGGGCTGCGCTGCTGGTTCAACTGGCCGTTGCCCGGCAGGTCCAAGGCAATCACCCGACTGTCAGGCAACGCCGCTTGAAATTGCGCGACAAAATCGCCCCAGTGCCGGCTTTCCCGGGTCAATCCGCGCAAAAAAATCCAGGTGGCCATGGGTGTCAATACCAGTCTTGCAGCGCCTGCGCGTGGTGCTGGGCACGGGTTTCGTTGCCCGGCAACCACAGCGAATGACCGCAGGCAGCGCGCGACAGGAAGTCCAGCAGCAACTGGTGCTGGCGCAGCACGCGCTGCTGGCGGTGTTCAATCAAGGGGTTGAAAATGCCGTGCCGTGTGAACAGTTGCCGTGGGTTCTTCTTCACCCAAAGCCAGGAGCCCATCTCCAGCGTCAGCGGCAGAAACACGCGCTGCGCTTGCGCAGCGGATTGCAGGTACAAATAATCCCACAGGTCCCCGTGCGCCAGGTACTGCAAGCTTTGGGGCTCGATGATGTACCGATGGTGGCTGTTTGATTGCACAAAAATGCTCTTGAGTGCGTGCATCTCCGCCAGGTGCGTGATGGGCGCACGCTTGTGCGCATAAGGAAACCAGATCCGGTCACGGGTGCCGAAACCCGAGTGGCAGTCCACTGACAGGCTGAAATCGCGCGACAACAATTCGGCCGTGACGACATCGCACACCGCCTGATTCTCGATTTCCATGGGTTTGGACTTGGGGCCGCGGTACCAGGGCAAACCGGAACTCATGCGCTGCCCGCCCACCAGAAAAGGCACCGGTTCGCGCGCTTCCACAGGTGCGTTGCGCATCAGGTCCACGCCATGGGGATTGGCCCGCGTCCCCAGGGCCATGCCGCCGGGGTTGACGATGGGCATGAAAACCAGCCGCACCAATTCAAGTTGCTTGTGCAGCGTGCTGTCCCATTGCAAACGCATCACCAGACTCTGAAGGTAGGCGATCACCACACCGGCACCAATGCGCTCCAGGCCATGGACGCCGCCAAAGTAGCCCACCGCGGGGACCTCGCGGCTGGGGTTGCCCAGCGTGATGACATACACAGGGTAGGCGCCGCCGCCCGGCATTGCCACGTCACACACGACGCGTGCGGCCAAGCCGCCTGCGCCCAATTCAATGATGCGCTCCAGTGCTTCGAGTTCGGGCAGTTTAGGTGGGCTCACAAGAACTTGAAAACAGGGGTTGCAAGAGTAAACACATCGTGGGCAAGCATACCGTCGGCCCGGCCCCAAGCACAACACCTCATTGGGCTGGCGTCGTAATTCGGCACTGTCACGAAGCTGTCATGCCACGCGGGTAACTTGGACGCGTCTTCACTGCCAGCCTTCGCGCTCACACACCATGTTGCCCAAAGCCGCTTTTTTTCGGGTTCTCGCCATTCCGGCTTGCATGGTCTGGGGTGTACTGGAGTTTTTCGCCTTGCAACGCTCCCGCTTGCTGAGCCGGCGCGGACACTTCTAAAAACCCCGGCTTGGTACGCGCGCCGCCCAGGCACATCAGCAAGGGTAGATTTATCCTCCTGCCAGCGGGACAATAAGAGGATGACAAACCACTCCAAAATTGGCAACCCCGGTGTTCTTGCGGCTTTAGGAGCCGCCGTCTTGTTCGGCGGCGGAACACCGCTGGCCAAACTGCTGCTGGGCAGCATCAACCCGTGGATGCTGGCGGGCTTGTTCTATCTAGGTTCCGGGTTCGGCCTGTGGCTTTACCGATTACTCCGCCAATCCGAAGCGGCCACCATGGCGGCCAACGAGTGGCCCTGGCTGGCTGGCGCCATTGTGTCGGGAGGCGTGATCGGACCGGTGTTATTGATGTACGGGCTGACCCACATGCCCGCGTCTGACGCCTCGCTCCTGCTGAACGCCGAAAGCGTTTTTACCGCCCTGATTGCCTGGGTGGCATTCAAAGAGAACGTGGACCGGCGCATTGCGCTGGGCATGCTGGCAATCGTCCTGGGCGCCCTGGTCCTGAGTTGGCCGCAAGAGGCTAACCTGACCCATGCCGTGCCCACCATGGCCGTTATCGGTGCCTGCCTGGCCTGGGGCCTTGACAACAACCTCACCCGGCGCGTGTCACTCAACGATGCCACCTGGATTGCTGCCATCAAAGGCTTGACTGCCGGCAGCGTCAATCTGGCCCTGGCCTTTAGCCTTGGCGCACAGCTACCGCCTTGGCCACTGGTTCTCGGCGCTGGCGTGGTCGGTTTTGCCGCCTATGGGGTAAGTCTCGCCCTATTTGTCGTCGGCTTGCGGCATTTGGGAACGGCCCGCACCGGCGCCTATTTTTCAGTAGCACCGTTTTTCGGAGCGGCCCTGGCCATGCCGCTTCTGGGCGAACCACTCACCCTGCGCTTAGCGCTGGCCGGACTGGCGATGGGGGTCGGGGTTTGGCTCCACCTGACGGAGCGCCATGCGCATTTGCACGCCCATGAGCCCATGGAGCATGCCCATGAGCATGTTCACGATGAACACCATCAGCATCCCCATCACTCTGGCGCCGAATCAACTCAAGCGCATCGCCACACCCATCGGCATGAGCCGATGACGCACAGCCATGCACATTTTCCGGACGCGCACCACCGCCATGAGCATTGAGCAAGCGCGATAAGCGCCTCAAGTATTTCTACCCGATTTGTGGCTGCGCCAGGATGTCCAGTACCGCTTCAGGCGGGCGGCACAGGCGCGTACCCAAGGGCGTGACCACAATCGGGCGGTTGATGAGAATCGGGTGCGCCAGCATGGTATCAATCAACTCGTCATCGCTCCAATTCGGGTTGTCCAGGTCCAGCTCTTTGTAAATGGTCTCCTTGGCACGCATCAACTCGCGCACCGGCGTGCCCATGGCGGCAACCAAGGTCACCAGCTCGGCGCGGCTGGGCGGTGATTCAAGGTAGAGGATGACGCAGGGCTCGGCACCTGTGTTGCGAATCAGTGCCAGCGTGTTGCGCGAGTTGCCGCACTTGGGGTTGTGGTAAATCGTGATGTCGGTCATGGTGAGTTCATTTCAGAGGGAGACCGATCGTACAGGGCGCCGGCTTGGTGTTGCCCGGCTTAGCGGGCCAGGTAGCCACCGTCAACGGGATAGTAGGCCCCGGTCACAAAGGACGCACGGTCTGATGCCAGCCAGGCGACCAATTCGGCCACTTCTTCCGCACGGCCCAAGCGGCCAATGGGATGCGCGCCCACGAGCATGGCGTTCACCTCGGGCATGTCCTCCAGTTGGCTGATCATGGGCGTGTGAATGAAGCCCGGCCCTACCGCATTGATACGCACACCTTGTGCGCCGTACTCCAGCGCCGCCACCTGGGTCAAACCCACGACCCCATGCTTGGCCGCGGTATAGGCCGGCGCATTGGCAAAACCAACCGCCCCGAGGATGGAGGCCATATTGATGATGGCACCACCGCCCGTTTTCAGCATGGCGGCAATCTGGTATTTCATGCCGTAGAACACGCCCGACAGGTTGATGTTGATGACCTGCGCCCAGCCGTCCAGCGGGTAGTCGGCCGTCGCGGCTTGGGGGCCGCCAATGCCTGCGTTGTTGCAGGCCACATCGAGCCGTCCAAAATGAGCCACAGCCCGCTCGACCAGCGCCTCGACCTGTGCGGCTTGCCCGACATCGGCGGCGATGAAAATGGCATCGCCTCCTTGAGCGCGCACCAGGGCCGCTGTTTCTTCGCCCGCTTGCACATCAATGTCCGAAACCACGACTTGAGCCCCCTCGCGCGCCCAGACCAGTGCAACCGCCCGCCCAATGCCGGATGAGGCACCCGTCACCAACGCAACCTTGTTCTTCAACATAAGAGACTCCTGATCGATCAATACAACGCGGGCAATGCCACTGCAAGGCCTGCTCTACCTGAACTCCCTGCAACTGCCAATGCCAAAAGTGGAAGGCCTAATGCCACCTATCCGCCAACAAACGCCGTAGCGGCCGCCCCAGCAACTGGCGAAAGCGCGGGCTGTGCAGGCACACACCGCCGACCAACCCAACCACCGAACCCAGCACGGTATCGAACAGGCGTGCCTGCAGCAGCGCACTCGGCGTGCCCTGCCCCAGATGGGTGGCCTCGGCGAGAAAAATGGTCATCGGGGTGATAAAAATCACGGCAAGAGCGTAGTGCCGCACCACCAGTATCTCGATCACGAAAGCCAGCGCCATCATCATTAGCGAAACACGCCACTTGTCCAGCGGAAGCGTCAACAAGCCCCACGACAAAACCAGTCCGATGCCGGTGCCCACAATACGGTGGACCTGCTTGTTCCACACCGCGCGCAAAGACGCGCCCTGCATCACCGCCAGGCAACTCACCGGCACCCAGTAGGCGCGCTCCAGTTGCAGGGCCTGGGCCACGAGCAGCGAAATGCCCACAAACAAGCCGATCACGACCGAATCGAAGATCACGAATTCGAAGGTCGCGGGCGGCAACGGCCTGACGGGCTGCGGTGCCTGCTGGCGCAAAATATAAAGGCTGTAGAAAAATGCGATCAGGCAAGCCTGCAAGCAACCCATGGTGAGCAGCCCGACGAACAAGGGTACCTGCAACAGTTCAATCGGTGAGTAGGCCCCAATCGCGGCGGCCATGATGAAAAACAGGCTGCCCGGCGGTCCGATCACATAAAACCGGCACACCATCGTGACCAAGATGGCGATAAAAGTCAGCACCGGCACCAGCAGCAGCGGAAAGAAATGGCTCATCACACCCAGTGCATAGCAGGCACTCAACCCGAAGGCACACGCCATCAGCGACACCATACGGTGAGACAGCGGAGTGTTGGGTGAATAAAGGAATACCAGCCCGCCCAAGGACGAGACGAGGCCGTAATTCATGTGGTCAAAATAAGCCCCGACCAGCAAAGGCAGGCCCGAAGCCAGCGCCGCACAAAACGGCATTTGCCAGCGGCGGTCACTGGCGTTGATCGCTGCCAAATGGCGCAGTTCTGCTCGCACCAGCGATTGAAAGTTACGCCACGTCCACCCGTTCATCATTGATCAGCCTATTGTTAGAAGCACTGCAGGCCTTGGGCACGAGTGGCTAAAACTAAAAACCCATCTTACAGGGCTGCGCAAGAAGATCGTGCTCAATGATGGCGCGCTGTTGGCAAAGTTATCAACCGTGACCAGCTTGATCCCAAAGAGGCTGCTGGCGGGTCCACCGCCAGCGGGTTGCCGTCTTAGAACGCCCAGCGCAGCTTGGCCGACACCGTCTGGTTGATGAAGCTCTCGCG
>JAZKHK010000073.1:0-18263 GCA_040385425.1 Pseudomonadota bacterium
GTCAGCGAGATGCGCGGGAAGAACGCTGCGCGCGCTGCGCCGATGTTGGCATTGACCGAGATCAGCTGCTGCTCGGCCTGGCGAATGTCCGGGCGGCGCGTGAGCAGGTCGGAGGGCAGGCCGGCGGGCACGTCGCGAAATGCCGGGGCAGCGGGGGCTGCACGGGTGGCAATCAGGGCGTCGGGCAGCGGTTGGCCTACCAGCAGGGTGAGCGCGTTCACGTCCAGTGCGCGCAGGCGGCGCTGCTGGGCCAGGGAGGCGCGCGCTGCCGCCGTCAGGGACTCGGCTTGCCGGAAGTCCAGCGCCGAGGATGCCCCATTGTCCAGGCGCAGCTTGGTCAGGCGCAAGGAGTCTTCGCGTGTGACCATCGTGCGCTCTGTCAACGCCAGTAGCTCGTCGTTGGTCTGCAGGCTCAGCCAGGTGTTGGCCACGGTGGCGATCAGGCTGGTCTGCGCCGCCTTGCGGGCTTCTTCGCTGGCCATGTACTGGGCCAGGGCCGATTCCTTCAGGCTGGCGATGCGGCCGAACAAGTCGATTTCCCACGAGGCCATTGCCAGACCGGCGGTGTAGGTGCTGGAGATGCCGTCGCTGCCGTCGCCCTTGGGCTGACGTTGGCCGGTGACGGCCAGGTTCAGCGTCGGGAACTGATCGGCACGGCGGATCTGGTAAGCCGCACGCACCTGCTCGATATTGAGAATCGCCACGCGCAGGTCGCGGTTGTTGGCCAGCGCCAGCGTGATCAGCTCGCGCAAGGACGCGTCGCCGACAAAGTCCTGCCACGGCAGGTCGGCGGCGGGCGTGGTGGCTTCGCCGGTCACGGATGCACTGGTGCCGGGCCATTGCTCGGCCACGGGCGCAGCCGGGCGTTCGTAGGTCGGGATCATCGAGCAGCCGGCCAGCAAGGCGGCTGCGGCCACCGCCGCCAACGTCAGGCGACGCGGCACTGGCCGGGCGAAGGAGGTGTGAAGTGTCTTCATGGGCAGTGTTGGGTTGCGGTGATTATTCATTCTCGGCCTTGTGGTGTTGTTGGACCACTTTGGCATCGTGTTCGTGCTGGCGTTGGCTGCCTTTGAAGAAGCTGCGAACCAGTATGAAAAACGCGGGCACGAAGGTGACGGCCAGCACGGTGCCGGTGAGCATGCCGCCAATCACGCCGGTGCCGATGGCGCGCTGACTGGCCGAACTGGCCCCGGTAGCCAGAAACAGGGGCAGCACGCCCAGTGTGAACGCCATCGAGGTCATGATGATGGGGCGAAAGCGCAGGTGGGCCGCTTCGAGCGCAGACGCCATCAGGCTCTTGCCTTCGGCCTGCAGATCTTTGGCGAACTCAATGATCAGAATCGCGTTCTTGGCAGACAAGCCAATGATGGTGATCAGACCGATCTGAAAGTACACGTCGTTGGACATGCCGCGCAGCAGGGTGGCCAGCACCACGCCGAGCACGCCGAGCGGCACCACCAGCAGCACCGCAAACGGGATCGACCAGCTTTCATACAGCGCACCCAGGCACAGGAACACGGCCAGGAGCGCGAAACCGTACAACACCATGGCCTGCGCGCCGGCAAGCTTTTCTTCGCGTGACTGACCGGTCCATTCGAAGCCGAAGCCTTCTGGCAGTTTGGTGGCCAGTTTTTCCATTTCAGCCATGGCGTCCCCGGTGCTGAAGCCGGGGCCTGCATCACCTGAGATTTTCATGGCGGGGTAGCCGTTGTAGCGCACAGTTTGCATCGGGCCTGTAATCCAGCGGGTGCTGGCGAACGCTGAGAGCGGCACGAGTTGGCCACTGCTGTTGAGCACTGGTATATCCAGGATTCTCTCAGGCTGCATGCGAGCCGAAGCCTCGGCCTGGACCACCACGCGCTGCAGTCGCCCCTCGTTCGGGAAGTCGTTGATGTAGCTCGATCCCAGCGCAGTGGACAAGGCACTGTTGATACTGTCAAAGCCGACGCCCTGCGCACTGGCCTTGCTGCGATCAATGTCAAGTTGCATCTGTGGCGCGTCTTCCATGCCATCGGGGCGCACGCCGGCAAGCACCTTGCTCTGGCTGGCCATGCCCAATAACTGGTTGCGCGCATTCAGCAGGGCCGTGTGGCCCTTGCTGCCGCGATCTTGCAGCCGGAAGGTGAAGCCGGTGGCGTTGCCCAACTCGGGGATCGGGGGCGGGCTCAAGGCGAAGATGAAGGCATCACGGATGCCCATCAGCGCTCCAAAGGCGCGCTGGGCGACGGCTTGAGCCGAATGTGCGGCGCCACTGCGCTCTTCCCAGTTCTTGAGCATGACAAATGCCAGGCCCGCGTTTTGTCCCTGACCGGAGAACGAAAAGCCGGCCACGGTGACGATGTTGGCGATCTCGGGCTGCTTGAGCATGTAGCCTTCAACCTGTTCCAGCACGGTGCGCGTGCGGTCCAGCGATGCGCCAGCGGGTAACTGCACGTTGGCCAGGATGTAGCCCTGGTCTTCATTGGGCAGGAACGAGGTCGGCAAACGCGTGTAAATCAGTCCGACGACGCCAATCAGCAGGGCGTAAACGACCATCATCCGGCCAGCGCGCTTGAGCAATTTGGCCAAGCCGCTTTCATAGTTTTTGGCGGTGGATTTGAACTTGCGGTTGAACCAGCCAAAGAAGCCGCTCTTTTCCAGGTGGTGTCCGGCTTCAACAGGTTTGAGTAGCGTGCCGCACAGTGCCGGCGTCAGCGACAGGGCCAGGAAGGCTGAAAAGGCGATGGAGGTGGCCATGGTCGCGGAGAACTGGCGGTAGATGTTGCCCGTCGAGCCGGCAAAAAAGGCCAGCGGGACAAACACCGAGATCAGCACCACGGTGATACCGATGATGGCGCCCGAGATTTGTCCCATGGCCTTGCGCGTGGCCTGCAGCGGAGGCAGACCTTCTTCGCTCATGATGCGTTCCACGTTCTCCACGACCACGATGGCATCGTCCACCACGATACCGATGACGAGCACCATGCCGAACATGGTTAGCACGTTGATCGAGAAGCCCATGGCCAGCAAGGCGCCAAAGGTGCCTAGCAGCGCCACTGGCACCACGATGGTCGGAATGATGGTGTAGCGGATGTTTTGCAGGAACAGGAACATCACCAGGAACACCAGCACCATGGCCTCCAGCAGGGTTTCCACCACTTTCCCGATGGAAACCGAGATAAAGATGGAGCTGTCATAGGGGATGGCGTAACTCACGCCCGGCGGGAAGTAAAGCTGCAAGTCGGCCAGCTTGGCCTTGATCGCCTTGGCGGTAGCCAGTGCATTGGCCGTGGGGGTCAGTTGAACGCCCATGCCGACAGCCGCCTGGCCGTTCAGCCGTGCGCTGGTGCTGTAGCTCTGGGCGCCCAGTTCGATGCGGGCAACATCTTTCAGACGCACGGATGAGCCGTCGGTGTTGGCGCGCAACTGGATATTGCCGAACTCTTGCACCGAAGATAGCTGGCCGGGAACCACAATGGTGGCCGTCATTGTCTGGCCCGGTGCATTGGGCAGGTCGCCCAGATTGCCGGCGGATACTTGCGCGTTTTGGGCGCGGATAGCCGCATTCACCTGATCAATCGACAGATTGAAGCCTTTGAGTTTGGCTGGATCAAGCCAGATGCGCATCGCACGCTCGGAGCCGAACTGGGTGACGGTGCCGACGCCCGGCAGACGTTGGAGTTCGGGCACGATGTTGCGGGCCGCATAGTCATTGAGCATGTCGATGTTCACATCCGGACTGGTGGACGAGAGCATTGCAAACAACAAGAAGTTGGAGCGGGCTTTTTCGACCCGCACGCCTTGTTGCGTGACGGCCATGGGCAGCCGTGGCGTGGCCCGTGCCAGACGGTTTTGCACATCCACCTGAGCCAGGTCGGGGTTGGTTCCCGGCTCGAAGCTCAGCGCAATCGAACCGGTGCCATTGGCCTGGCTGGTGGTCTCCATGTAGGCCAGTCCGGTGGCGCCGTTCATTTCGCGTTCAATGACGGCCAGCACGCTGTCTTCCAGCGTTTGGGCGGTGGCACCAGGATAGGCGGCAGAGATCTGGATGGTTGGCGGGGCGACCGTGGGGTACTGGGCCACCGGTAACTGCGTGATGGACACAGCGCCCAGCACCATGATGAAAATGGCGATCACCCATGCAAAGATGGGGCGCTCAATAAAAAATTTAGCCATGACTGGTTTTCTTCCTTAGCGGGCGACGCTGGATGCGGCGCTGGCCGGAGCGGCGGGTGCTGCTGCGCTGGCAGCGGCTGCGGGCTTGCTGCCTTGTGCTTGCCACGGCACGGGCTTGACGATGATGGGGTCGCCGGGTTTGCCGCGTGGCAATTTCTGGAAGCCGTCAACCATCACCTGTTCGCCCGCCTTGAGACCGCCCAACACCACCCATTTATTGTCCTGGGCCTGACCCAGTTTGATCGGGCGCGGAGCCAGGTGGTTGTCGGCGCCAACGACCATGACGGTGTCGCCTTGTACCGATCGCGTGACGGCTTGCTGTGGCAAAAGGATGGCGCCATTGACTTGTGCCTGTTCCAGCTTGACGCGCACGTACAGACCGGGCAAGAGTTGTTTCTCGGGGTTCGGGACTTCGGCACGCAAGGTGACCTGACCGCTGGTGGCGTCCACCGTCAGATCGGTGAACAGCAGGCGGCCGGTGTGTGCGTAGGTGCTGCCATCTTCCAGGATGACGGTGACGCTGGCGGCACCTTTGCCGGCCTGTTTGTATTGCCCATTGGTCAGGCCGGCCTTGAGCTTGAGCGCGTCGGAGGCCGACTGGGTGAAGTTCACATACATCGGGTCAATCTGCTGAACGACGGCCAGTTGCGTGGCTTCGGCCTGGCTGACCAAGGCACCTTCCGTCACCAGAGCGCGGCCAATGCGGCCCGCAATCGGAGCGCTCACGGTGGCGTAGTTCAGGTTGATGCGCGCGGTTTGCACGGCGGCTTTGCCGATGGCGACATCAGCCTCGGCCTGTTTGCTGGCCGCTTGCGCGCTTACATACTCTTGCTGGCTGATCGCTTTGGCTTCGACCAGGGGTTTATAGCGGTTGGCCTGGGCGCTGGCCTGCATCAGGTTGGCCTCGGCTTTGGCCAGACTGGCCTGGGCGGCTTCGAACGTGGCTTGATAGGGGCTGGCGTCAATCGCAAACAAGGCCTGACCGGCTTTGACGTCGCTGCCTTCGCGGAACAGGCGTTTTTTCAGAATGCCGGTGGCCTGGGCTCGCACTTGGGCTAGGCGCGAGGCCTCCAGGCGGCCGGGCAGCTCACTGACGAGACCGACATCACCGGGCGTGACAGTGACCACGCCAACTTCGGCTGGTGGCATGCCGCCTGACGGGCCTGCAGGCGCCGTGGTGGAGGGGCCGCAGCCTGCCAGCATAGCCGCCAGACTCAGGGAGCTCAAGGCCAGCCGTCCGGTCAGGGGTGAGCGCAGGGGCAGGGGGGCGGTGTTGGAAAGACGGGTGCACGGTAGTGACATGGTGGGTTTCCAGATAAATGAGCCGTGAAAATGAGTTCACAGCATAGTCGGGGGTTGAAATAGAGTGTAAAAATTATACATACAGTCACGAATGTATGAAAAAATAGGGGCTTGTTTTACTCCTGCTTTACAGAAAGTACCCATCATGGCTCGTTGCACCAAAGAAGAAGCACTCGCTACCCGCGACCGGTTGCTGGATGCGGCCGAGTTGGTGTTTTCTGAAAAAGGGGTGTCCCGCACGTCTTTGAGCGACATTGCAGAGGCGGCTGGTGCGAGTCGGGGGGCGATTTACTGGCATTTCAAAAACAAGGCCGATCTGTTCAACGCCATGATGGATCGCACGAGGTTGCCGCTGGAGGATTCGCTAGATCAAATCGGACACGATACCGGGCGGGACCCGCTAGCCGATCTGCAGTGCGCGATTCGGGACGCCATGCAAAAAATTGCGACGGACGAGCGTACCCGGCGCGTTTTTGAAGTGGCCACCCTCAAGGTGGAGTATGTCGATGAGTTGCTGGCGGTCAAGGCACGCCATTTGCAATGTTATGTTGAAGGGGTGATTCGGATGCAGCGTAATCTGCAGGAGGCCGCCAAGCATCGTGCCCAGCCCTTGCAGGTATGTCCTGCCATGGCGGCGCAAGGTTTGCATGCGCTGGTCGTGGGCCTGATCCATACTTGGTTATTGGCCCCGGCTTCTTTTGAGTTGGTGGGCGTGGCCGATCTGGCCGTTGCCACCTATCTGGCGGGATTGGGACTGTTGCCGATACCTGTTGACGCTGTGCCCGCTTTAGCCGAGTAAGTCAGCTACATCCAGCATGCGTTGCGCCACGTCGGCCAGTTTCAAGCCTTTGTCCATGGCTGTTTTGCGCATTTTCTCAAAGGCCGCTTGCTCGCTCAGCCCCTGACGCTGCATCAGCAGGCCTTTGGCGCGGTCAATGATTTTGCGGTCTTGCAACTCGCTTTTGGTGGCTGCAAGTTCTTGCCGCAACGCCTGTTCATGCTGGAAACGGGCCATGGCCACGTCCAGAATAGGGCGAATGCGCTCCGCTGACAGACCCGAAACGATATAGGCTGACACACCGGCGGCGACAGCATCCTTGACGTGAGTGGTATCGCTGTCATTGGTGAACATGACAATCGGACGGCGGGCATCGCGCGTGGCCATGACCACGTGTTCCAGTGCATCGCGCGCCTCGCTTTCAGCGTCCACAATGATCATGTCGGGCTGTAACTGGGCGAGTCGCTCAGTCAGGAATACGTCTGCTGGCAGACTGGCCACCAGATTAAAACCGTTTTCCAGTAAGCCAATGCGCAGGCTGCGCGAGCGTTCCGCCTGACTGATGGCGTAGTCATCACTCTGGTCCTCTATTGCCAGATCGGGGGCGACAACGACGATTCTCAGGGCTTCCTTCATACGCTTATTTTGCAAGATCGCGTTATTTCGCCTGAAAGGGTTCTCCGCCGAGCTTGAAGCCAGCCTTGATTCCTTTTTTCCCGAACCAGCCCTGGTTCATTTCCAGTACATAACGGACTGGTTGGGTGGAGCAGTGTGAGTCCGTGGTCTGTGGTTTCATGTCAACCATATTGACTAGGGTGCCATCATCAGCCACAAAGGCGGCACTCAAAGGCAAGAGGGTGTTTTTCATCCAGAAGCATTGCACAGTCGCCTGGGTAAAAACAAATAACATGCCTTCCGCTTGAGGCATGTCTTTACGAAACATCAGGCCGATAGCCCGCTGCTCAGGGGAGGTCGCCACTTGTGCGTCGATCAGGTGCATGCCGGCTGAGAGTTTGATGCGCTGCAAATCCATCTGGGGTGTGTTCTGCGCGTAACTTAAGTTGGCCAGACAAGCGGCTAAGCCGAGGATTCCGATTCCAATGTATTTCATGGCTTGATTCTGACGTAATTTTCAAAGTGAATCGACCAAAAAAATGCCCGCTAAGGCGGGCATTTTTGAAGTAGCAAGAATTTCTTCTTGTTTTCTTTTACTTGGCGGCAGAAGCTGGAGCAGCCTTCTTGGCGGCGGCTTTTTCAGCGGCAGCGGCTTTCTTGGCAGCAGCTTTTTCAGCTTTAGCGGCTTTGGCAGCAGCAGCTTTCTCGGCCTTAGCAGCCTTGGCAGCAGCGGCTTTTTCAGCTTTAGCGGCCTTGGCATCTACCTTGGCGGGTGCAGCGGCAGGAGCGGCAGCAGATGCGGCAGCAGCGACAGGTGCAGCTGCTTTGGCTGGTGCAGCAGGAGCGTCAGCAGCAAATGCGCCAGCAGCGAAAAGACCAGCAACCAAAGCGGCGAGAAGTTTGTTCATTTTTCAATTTCCTTGAGATAAAACGTTGTTCAAAAATTTCTCCCTCCAAGCTTTGGAAGGCTCATCTGTAACGGGGGGGCTTTGCCCTCGGTTGACAGAAAATGGTAATTTATTCAGACTAAAATTTAAAAGCGCCTCAAACCAGCTTGAAACAGGGGTTTTTGTGTGGTTTCAGCCAGATAAATCGCGTAAATTCAACTAATCAACGGAGACAAACGCACATGTACCAGCACATCAAGGTTCCCTCAGAAGGCCAAAAAATTACTGTTAATGCCAATATGTCACTGAATGTGCCTGATCAACCGATCATTCCATTTATTGAAGGCGATGGCACGGGGTTAGACATCACGCCGGTGATGATCAAAGTGGTTGATGCGGCTGTGGCAAAGGCATATGCGGGCAAGAAGAAAATTCATTGGATGGAAGTCTATGCCGGTGAAAAGTCCACAAAAGTGTATGGTCCTGACGTGTGGCTGCCAGCAGAAACCTTGCAGGCGTTACGTGAGTATGTTGTGTCTATCAAAGGCCCGCTGACCACGCCTGTGGGTGGTGGTATCCGTTCCCTGAATGTCGCTATGCGTCAGGAACTCGATCTGTATGTTTGCCTGCGTCCAATTCAGTACTTTGACGGTGTGCCCAGTCCTTTAAAAGAGCCACAGAAGACCAATATGGTGATCTTCCGTGAAAATTCAGAAGACATTTATGCCGGTATTGAATTTGAAGCCGAGTCTGACAAGGCCAAGAAATTCATCAAATTCCTGCAAGATGAAATGGGCGTGACCAAGATTCGCTTCCCTAATACGTCGGGCATCGGCGTCAAGCCTGTGTCGCGCGAAGGGACCGAGCGTCTTGTTCGGAAGGCGCTGCAATACACCATTGACAATGACAAGCCCAGCCTGACCATTGTTCACAAAGGCAACATCATGAAGTACACCGAAGGTGGCTTCCGCGACTGGGCCTATGCACTGGCACAAAAAGAGTTTGGTGCTGAGTTGATTGATGGCGGACCTTGGTGCAAATTCAAAAATCCGAAAACTGGCAAAGACATCATTATCAAAGACAGCATTGCGGATGCGTTCTTGCAACAAATTTTGTTGCGTCCCGCTGAGTACAGCGTGATTGCCACCTTGAATCTGAATGGCGACTATATTTCTGATGCATTGGCAGCTCAGGTAGGCGGTATTGGCATTGCACCTGGCGCGAATTT
Source organism: Pseudomonadota bacterium (assembly GCA_040385425.1). GTDB lineage: Bacteria > Pseudomonadota > Gammaproteobacteria > Burkholderiales > Burkholderiaceae_C > Rhodoferax. The sequence goes on from JAZKHK010000073.1 coordinate 8,966, forward strand.
GAGTGACACCATTGCCTGTTTTGAAGCCACCCACGGAACGGCTCCCAAGTACGCTGGTAAAGACTATGTGAATCCGGGCTCTGAAATTCTTTCCGCCGAGATGATGTTGCGTCACATGGGGTGGACAGAAGCAGCAGACCTGATCATCAGTTCAATGAAAAAATCCATCAACAGCAAGAAAGTTACCTATGATTTTGCCCGTTTGATGGATGGGGCTACGCAAGTTAGTTGTTCTGGCTTCGGTCAGGTGATGATTGATCACATGTAAATGCAGCTTTTTTGCTGTCGGTGAGGTCATGCTTTCCGATATATCAACCGCTCAAGCTTGTTGGCTTTGAGCGGTTTTTTTTCGGCGTTACTTGAATGTTGAAAAACTGGCACCAATTCAGTTGGGTACTGCAATGCTTCGGAACGGTCGATAGAATGAAAACATGGCAACTAAATCTCCTGTAAATCCCCCCGTTCCGCCGGTTCATCAACCTAATCAGGATGATGGTGGTTCAGTTGTGCTTGAGAGGCGAACGCAGAAGGTCAAACCACCCCAGATGTATCAGGTCGTGATGCTCAATGATGACTACACGCCCATGGAGTTTGTGGTCGTTGTGATTCAGGAGTTTTTCAATAAGGATTTGCAGGCCGCAACGCAAATCATGCTCAAGATTCATTTGGATGGAAAAGGCGTTTGCGGGGTTTACTCCAAAGATGTTGCAGCGACCAAGGTGGATCAAGTTTTGGAGGCGGCCAATAAGGCCGGTCATCCGTTGAAGTGCATCAGTGAGCCTGTTGATTTTTAAAGAATTTCTTGGGGCAAAAAGCAACTTTTCAAATGTTGAGTATGCGTTGTCCCTCACTGTTCAAGAGATGATTGCCTCTCTCCAGAAATAAAAGTGAAATCGGATTACAGTTAACCATCAAAGCAAGGCTAAAAGGAAATCACATGATTGCCCAAGAATTGGAAGTCAGCCTTCATATGGCATTTGTTGAGGCGCGTCAGCAGCGTCATGAGTTCATTACCGTGGAGCATTTATTGCTCGCGTTGTTGGACAACCCCAGTGCGGCAGAAGTGCTGCGGGCTTGTTCTGCCAATATTGACGATTTGCGCAAGTCACTGTCGAACTTTATCAAGGACAACACCCCACAGGTAGCGGGTTCCGATGACGTTGATACCCAGCCCACCTTAGGTTTTCAGCGCGTGATTCAGCGTGCCATCATGCATGTGCAATCAACAGGCAGCGGCAAGAAAGAAGTCACTGGCGCTAACGTGCTGGTAGCGATTTTTGGCGAGAAAGATTCGCACGCGGTGTATTACCTCCATCAGCAGGGAGTTACCCGGCTGGATGTGGTGAATTTCATTGCGCATGGCATCAAGAAAAGTGATCCTCCAGAGACCGGAAAACCCAGCGACAGTGCACCTGAAAGCGATGAGGCTGTTGGCGAAAAGAACGAGAAACAGTCACCACTTGAACAGTACACAGTCAATCTGAATCAGCTTGCCAAAGACGGCAAAATTGATCCATTGATTGGGCGCGAGTACGAAGTCGAACGTGTGATTCAAATTCTGTGCCGTCGGCGCAAGAACAACCCTTTACTGGTTGGGGAAGCAGGGGTTGGCAAGACGGCGATTGCAGAGGGCTTAGCTTGGCGCATTACTCAGAAAGATGTGCCGGAGATCTTGGCTGAATCGATTGTCTATTCACTCGATATGGGTGCTTTACTGGCGGGTACGAAATACCGGGGTGACTTCGAGCAGCGGCTCAAGGGCGTGTTGAAATCCCTCAAAGACAAGCCTAATGCCGTTTTGTTCATTGATGAAATTCACACATTGATTGGTGCCGGTGCTGCTTCGGGCGGCACATTGGATGCATCTAATTTGCTCAAACCTGGATTGAGTTCAGGTGCTCTCAAATGCATTGGTGCCACAACCTTTACCGAATATCGGGGCATTTTTGAGAAGGACGCCGCTCTTTCACGCCGGTTCCAGAAAGTGGATGTGGTTGAGCCCACCATTGACCAGACAGTTGAAATTCTTAAAGGACTCAAGTCTCGCTTTGAAGAGCATCACAATGTCAAGTACGCTGTGGCGGCCTTGCAGGCTGCTGCAGAGCTCAGTGCCAAGTACATCAATGACCGCCATCTACCGGACAAGGCCATTGATGTGATCGACGAGGCCGGTGCGGCGCAACGCATTTTGCCCGCGTCCAAGCGCAAGAAAATCATCAGCAAGACCGAAGTCGAGGAAATCGTGGCGAAGATTGCCCGTATTCCTCCCGCCAATGTGTCCAATGATGACCGCGGCAAGCTCAAGACGCTGGAGCGCGATCTCAAGAACGTGGTGTTCGGACAAGACAAGGCAATTGACATGCTGGCGTCGGCCGTGAAGATGGCACGTTCCGGCTTGGGCAAGGGTGACAAACCGATTGGATCCTTCCTCTTCAGCGGCCCCACCGGGGTCGGCAAGACGGAGGCGGCCAAACAACTGGCCTACATCATGGGCATTGACCTCATTCGCTTTGACATGAGCGAATACATGGAGCAGCATGCTGTCAGCCGCTTGATTGGTGCGCCTCCTGGTTATGTGGGGTTCGATCAGGGCGGACTTCTGACCGAAGCCATTACCAAGAAGCCCCATTCCGTTTTATTGCTTGATGAAATCGAGAAGGCGCATCCGGCCATTTTCAACGTGCTGTTGCAGGTCATGGACCACGGCACGCTGACCGACAACAATGGCCGCAAGGCGGATTTTCGCAACGTCATCATCATCATGACGACCAATGCCGGTGCTGAAACCATGAACAAATCCGTCATGGGCTTCACGAATATTCGTGAAGCAGGCGATGAGATGGCTGATATCAAACGTCTGTTCACGCCCGAGTTCCGTAACCGCCTTGATGCAGTCGTCAGCTTCAAGGCGCTTGATGAGGTCATCATCATGCGGGTGGTTGACAAGTTCTTGCTGCAATTGGAAGCCCAGTTGGCGGATAAAAAAGTCGAGGTCACTTTCACCGATAAACTGCGCAAACACTTGGCGAAGAAGGGCTTTGATCCGCTCATGGGTGCACGACCCATGCAGCGCCTGATTCAGGACACGATTCGCCGCGCGCTGGCTGATGAGTTATTGTTTGGTCGTCTGACCGACGGTGGTCGTTTGACGGTGGACCTGGATGACAAGGATGAAAGCAAGACCGAGGTCTTGCTGGACATTCAACCTCTGCCCAAGAAAGAGGGGAAGTCCAAGCCTGAGGCGCAAGAGGCTGCGGCAGGTTAATAAAAACTGGGCGTGGATCATCTAACTTCTCGCCCGGTTTACACCTGAGTCTGTTCGAAATACAGTGCAGATTTTGCGTGCGCTTTGCCAGCCGTGTTGGTCGCGCCTTATCAATAAATACGCGAACCATTCGGTGTAGATGACTTATCCAAATTCAAACTTTATGCGCCTATACATGGTGCTCGTGGTCCTCTTGCTGATTGGATGTGCATCTGGGCCGGTTCCAATAAAGTCTCCTGATAGTTTTCCCGTTGCTCAAACCGCGCCTCAGAAGCCTTTGAAAATTGGTTTGGTTCTAGGCGGTGGTGCAGCCCGGGGCTTTGCACATATTGGCGTGATCCAAGTACTGGAAGAGGCAGGTATTCGCCCCAGTCTGGTGGTAGGAACCTCCGCTGGCAGCTTGGTTGCTGCTTTCTATGCCAGTGGAAAAACAGGGAGTCAATTGCAACGAGTGGCTGAATCCATGGAAGAGGCCACTTTTGCGGACTGGACCTTGCCCATTTTCAGTCGAGGCATGTTGCGCGGCGAGGCGTTAGCTCGCTATGTAAACACACAAGTGAGTGGCCGGCTGATTGAGAATATGCCTTTGCCATTGGGTATTGTGGCGACCGATCTGAATAGTGGCCAGGGTGTGTTGTTTCAACGTGGAGATACGGCAACTGCGGTACGCGCTTCAAGCGCCGTACCGGCCTTGTTTCAACCCGTCAAAATATCCGGTCACGAGTATGTTGATGGCGGCTTGGTGTCGCCGGTTCCCGTGCGATACGCCCGTCAGATGGGGGCTGAACTGGTCATTGCCGTCGATATTTCCAGCGCACCAGAGGGCAATGCTGCAAGCGATACCCTGCAAGTTCTGTTGCAAACATTTTCCATCATGATCAAGAGCATCAACAACTTTGAACTCCGTGAGGCCGAGGTGGTGGTGCGTCCTTCCCTGGTCGGTGTTGCGAGCGCGGATTTTGGCGCGCGACGCCGCTCGATTGAGGCGGGTCGGGTGGCTATGCAGTCGTTGCTGCCCCAATTGCGGATTGCGATCAATGGGCAAAGGCGTCCGTAGGCTTGGACTATTAGAGTTTCAGCCTGCAAGTTGAGAGCCTGGATGGCTTGATTTTGCGTGATGTTGGTGCCTTGAACCTGATGGAAATCCATCAATTTCATTGGCGCCCTCCATTCTTTTCAAGAATGCGTCTTGTCACATCACTGTCATCAAATCTTCTTATATTAGGTGTGTTGTCCTCAGGTCATCACTCATTCAACCTAAAAGGTATCTCGATGAAAACCAATTTCAAAATCGCTTTGATCAGTATGGCTGGCGTTGCTTCCATGTCCTATGTCAACTTGGTCGGAGCGCAAGAAATCACTGGCGCAGGCGCCACATTTCCTGCTCCTTTGTATGCCAAGTGGGCGGCTGAATACAACAAAGTCACTGGCGTGAAGATCAACTACCAGTCCGTAGGCTCTGGTGCTGGTATCAAGCAAATTGACTCCAAGACCGTTGATTTTGGTGCATCCGACATGCCCCTGACGGATGATGTGCTGGAGAAGAAAGGTCAGGTGCAATTTCCAACGGCGATTGGCGGTGTGGTTCCTGTGATTAACATCCATGGCATTGCTCCTGGCCAACTCAAGCTTAACGGTCAGTTGTTGGGTGATATCTATTTAGGCAAGATTGCCAAGTGGAATGATCCGGCCCTCAAGGCGCTGAATCCAACCCTGGCTTTGCCAGATGCTGCTATCGCGCAAGTGCGGCGCGCTGACGGTTCGGGAACTACTTTCATTTTCACCAATTACCTGAGCAAGGTAAATGCTGAATGGAAGTCCAAAGTGGGCGAGGGAACGGCTGTGAACTGGCCTGCCGGTGCGGGTGGCAAGGGCAATGAAGGTGTTGCTGCCTTCGTGGGGCGCCTGCCGAATTCGATCGGATACGTGGAATATGCGTATGTCAAACAAAACAAGATGACCTATGCATTGATGCAGAACTCAGCAGGCGCTTTCGTGTCTCCCAATGACACTGCCTTCAAGGCTGCGGCTGCGGGTGCTGACTGGAGCAAGAGCTTCTATCAAATTCTTACCAATCAGTCTGGCAAGGATGCATGGCCAATTTCGGGTGCCACTTTCATCCTGATGCATAAATTGCAAGACAAGCCTGCCAACGCGACCGAGACGCTGAAGTTTTTCTCCTGGGCCTATAAAAACGGTGAAAAGATCGCTGACGATCTTGACTACGTGCCTATGCCAAAGTCTGTTGTTGGGACGATTGAAAAAGCCTGGGGTGAAATCAAGGATGCATCAGGCAAACCTGTCGCGTTCAAGTAAGAGGTTTGTCGTCATCCAAGCTGTTTACTAGGAGTTTCCTGTGTCATCTACACTTCCGGCGAGCGAAATGTCTTTTAACCCATTGGCAAGATCTTCCGGACGTGTCATGACCAATCCTCCCCCGGTAAAGGCGGCCCGCTCGGGCCCCATGATGGACCGCATTTTTGGCTGGTTGGCCAAAGGTGCGGCCCTATTTACGCTGGCGATGTTGATTGCCATTTTGGCATCTTTGATTGTCAGTGCCTGGCCTGCCATCAGCAAGTACGGTCTTGGCTTTCTGGTCAACACAACCTGGGATCCGGTTAAAGAGGAGTTCGGTGGCCTGGTGATGATTTACGGCACCTTGATGACCTCGTTGATTGCCTTGGTTATCGCTGTGCCGGTGAGTTTCGGTATTGCCCTGTTTTTGACGGAGCTCGCTCCCGCTTGGCTTAAGCGCCCGCTGGGGACTGCCATTGAATTGCTGGCGGCGATTCCCTCGATTGTTTACGGCATGTGGGGCTTGCTGGTGTTCGGGCCATTGCTGGCCACTTACGTGCAACAGCCCTTACAAGCCCTGTTCACTGGTGTGCCCTATGTCGGGGCCTTTTTTTCCGGTCCCCCGGTTGGTATTGGTATTTTGTCTGCCGGCATCATTCTGGCGATCATGATTATTCCGTTCATTGCAGCGGTCATGCGCGATGTGTTTGAGGTCACGCCGACCCTGCTCAAGGAATCCGCTTATGGGCTGGGTGCCACCACTTGGGAAGTGGTTTCCAAAGTAGTGCTGCCCTATACCAAAGCTGGCGTGATCGGCGGCATCATGCTGGGATTGGGGCGCGCTATCGGTGAGACCATGGCCGTGACTTTTGTCATAGGCAACTTCAATCAACTGGATTCATTGAGTCTGTTCCAGGCGGCCAACAGCATCACCTCGGCACTGGCCAATGAGTTCGCTGAGGCCGGCGAAGGCCTGCACCAGGCATCGCTGATGTACCTTGGGCTGGTTTTGTTTTTCATCACGTTTGTGGTGTTGACCCTGTCCAAAATATTGCTCTCGCAGCTCAAAAAGAACGAAGGAGCCAAGACATGACGACGGCTGAACTTCTACGGCAGCCGACCGCTCAGGAGCAGGCTCGTCAATCACGGTATGCGCAGCGGAAATTTGTTAATCGCGTTGCGCTCACGCTATCGCTGATGGCCATGGCTTTTGGTTTATTTTGGTTGTGTTGGATTTTGTTTGAAACCATTCGTCTGGGGGTCGATGGACTTAACCTTGATACCCTGACCCAAATGACACCACCGCCGAACGATGCCGGTGGTCTGGCCAACGCTATTTATGGGTCGTTTCTGATGGTGTTGCTCGCCACGTTTGTTGGAACGCCCATCGGTGTCATGGCTGGCATCTACCTGGCCGAGTTCGATACCAAGGGCTGGCTCGCTTCCACCACGCGTTTCGTTAACGACATCTTGCTCTCTGCTCCGTCCATCGTGATTGGACTTTTTGTGTACGCGGTCATCGTGACGCGCTTCAAGTCATTCTCCGGCTATGCAGGCATCATTGCTTTGGCGTTGATTGTCATTCCGGTGGTCATTCGTACGACTGAAAACATGCTGCAACTGGTGCCCGCCGGTTTACGCGAAGCCGCTTATGCGCTGGGTGCTCCGAAATGGAAAGTCATTTTGAGCATCACTTTGAAAGCGGCGCAATCGGGCGTGATTACCGGTGTTTTGCTGGCGGTCGCGCGTATTGCGGGAGAAACTGCACCGCTGCTGTTCACGGCCCTGAGCAATCAGTTCTGGACATCGAGCCTGAGCTCACCGATGGCAAGTTTGCCCGTCACGATTTTCAAGTTCGCCATGAGCCCGTATGAAAACTGGCAAAAACTGGCTTGGGCGGGTGTGTTCATCATCACGATTGCCGTGTTGGGTCTCAATATCCTGGCTCGGGTCTTGACCCGAAACAAGACCTGAGTGCAACACTACTAAAGATTAAAAGGCTAAACATGACTGTTGCTATTGCCACCAGTGAGAAGGTAAAAATTTCCGTCAAGGATTTAAATTTTTACTACGGAAAATTTCATGCGCTCAAGGGCATCAACCTGGAAATTCCAGAGAACAAAGTAACGGCTTTCATTGGGCCGTCGGGTTGCGGAAAATCCACTCTGTTGCGCGTCTTCAACCGCATGTTCGAGTTATATCCAGAGCAACGGGCCGAGGGTGAAATCATTCTCGATGGCGAAAATCTATTGACCAGCAAAAAAGACGTTGCCTTGTTGCGCGCCAAAGTTGGCATGGTTTTTCAGAAGCCAACGCCGTTCCCGATGTCGATTTTTGACAACATTGCTTTTGGTGTCAAATTGTTCGAGTCGCTCAATACCACCGACATGGAAGAACGCGTCGAATGGGCTTTGCGTAAAGCTGCCTTGTGGACCGAGGTCAAAGACAAGTTGAACCAGAGTGGTTCCAGCCTTTCAGGTGGTCAGCAGCAGCGTTTGTGTATTGCGCGCGGTATTGCCATCAAGCCTGAGGTTTTGCTGCTGGACGAGCCTTGCTCGGCGCTTGACCCCATTTCCACGGCCAAAGTTGAAGAGTTGATCACGGAACTCAAGAGCGATTACACGGTCGTTATCGTGACCCACAACATGCAACAGGCGGCACGCTGCAGCGACTACACCGCGTACATGTACCTGGGCGATTTGATGGAATTTGGTTCGACGGAGCAGATGTTTTTCAAGCCCACGCGCAAGGAAACAGAAGATTACATTACCGGCCGATTCGGTTAAGAAGGACACGATATGCCTGAAAAACATCTTTCCACGCAGTTCGATAGCGAACTTAGTGCAGTCTCTACCCGGGTCATGGAGCTCGGAGGGCTGGTTGAGTCGCAGATCCGCCAGGCGATTTATGCCTTGTCGCAGTTCAGCATCGAGGTGGCAAACGAAGTCACCGCCACTGAGGTGCGAGTCAATGCCATGGAGGTGGATATTGACCGTGAGCTATCCAGCATCATCGCGCGGCGTCAGCCCACCGCACGAGATTTGCGCTTGCTGATTGCCATTTCAAAAACGACCGCCAATCTGGAACGTGTCGGTGACGAAGCTGAAAAAATTGCCCGCATGGTGCGCTCTATCATCAAGAGTGGCGCTTCGCGTTCGTTGCCATCGCATGAACTGAGGGTGGCAGCCGACTTGGCTTCTGGCCTGCTGCGCAAGGCACTCGATGCGTTTGCGCGTCTTGATACGGCCGCTGCCGTTGCCATTCTGAAAGAAGACGATCTGATCGATCAGGAGTTCGATGGTTTTGTCCGAAAGCTGATTACGTACATGATGGAAGATCCTCGCACCATTTCGCCGAGTCTGGATTTGCTTTTCCTGGCCAAAGCCATTGAGCGGATTGGTGATCATTCCAAAAACATTGCCGAATTTATCATTTATGTCGTGAAGGGTGCGGATGTCCGCCATACCTCGATGGAACAAATTGAATCGGTACTGAAATGAGAAATCAGCCTGGCATCCTGATTGTTGAAGATGAGCCCGCCATTGCGGAACTCATTGCCGTCAATCTCCGCCATAACGGATTTCGCCCTACTTGGGCCATGGACAGCGCGACGGCCCAACGCGAGCTGGATGCCGTGTTGCCGGATGTCATCCTGCTCGACTGGATGCTACCTGGCGAGAGTGGGCTGGTTCTGGCCAAACGCTGGCGCTCAAGTTCCCGAACCAAGGACATCCCCAT
>JAZKHK010000074.1:0-3393 GCA_040385425.1 Pseudomonadota bacterium
CCAGTGCTGGAAGTAGTCGCTCATGTTGTAGCCGCAGAACGGCAGCATGGCGAACGGGTCGCGGCGCACCACACCCATTTGGCCGACTGCAGCCGCGGTGGTTTCGGAACCCATGGTGGCGGCCATGTAAACGCCTTCCATCCAGGTGCGGGCTTCGGTGACGAGCGGCACGGTGGTGGAGCGGCGGCCGCCGAAGATGAAGGCGTCAATCGCCACACCAGCTGGGTTGTCCCACTCGGGGTCGAGTGCCGGGTTGTTGCCAGCGGCCACGGTGAAACGCGAGTTGGGGTGCGCAGCCTTGGCACCGGTCTGCTTGGCGATCTCGGGCGTCCAGTCATTGCCTTGCCAGTCGATCAGGTGCTTGGGCGTGTTGCCGTCGTCTTTTTCCATGCCTTCCCACCACACATCGCCGTCGTCGGTCAGGGCGACGTTGGTGAAAATCACGTTCTTGTCCAGGCTGGCCATGCAGTTCGGGTTGGTCAGCGTGTTGGTGCCGGGCGCGACGCCAAAGTAACCGGCTTCGGGGTTGATGGCGTACATCTTGCCGTCCGCGTGCGGCTTGATCCAGGCAATGTCGTCGCCAATGGTGGTGACGGTCCAGCCTTCAAAGCCAGCCGGTGGCACCAGCATGGAGAAGTTGGTCTTGCCGCAAGCGCTTGGGAAAGCGGCTGCCACGTGGTATTTTTTGCCCTTGGGCGAAGTCACACCCAGAATCAGCATGTGCTCAGCCAGCCAGCCCTGGTCGCGGCCCATGTTGGAGGCGATGCGCAGTGCCAGGCATTTCTTGCCCAGCAAGGCGTTGCCGCCGTAGCCGGAGCCATAGCTCCAGATTTCGCGGGTTTCTGGGTAATGAACAATGTATTTGTTCTTGTTGCAAGGCCACTTGACATCGGCCTGGCCGGCTTCCAGCGGCGCGCCCACAGTGTGCATGCAGGGCACGAACTCGCCGTTGACACCGAGCACGTCGTACACGGCTTTGCCCATGCGGGTCATGATCTTCTGGTTGACGGCGACATAGGCGCTGTCGGACAGTTCGATGCCGATGTGCGCAATGTGCGAGCCCAGGGGGCCCATCGAGAACGGCACCACATACATGGTGCGGCCTTTCATGCAACCGTCAAACAAGGCGGGTGTGCCGTCGGCCTGGCCGGATTGCAGCAGGGCGCGCATCTCGGCGGGGGCCATCCAGTTGTTGGTGGGGCCGGCGTTTTCCTTTTTCTCGGCGCAGATGAAGGTGCGGTCTTCCACGCGGGCCACGTCGCTCGGGTCGGAGCAGGCCAGGAAGCTGTTGGGGCGCTTGGTTTCGTTGAGTTTCTTGAAGGTGCCGGCATCAACCAGTTGCTGGCACAGGCGGGCGTACTCTTCGTCAGAGCCATCGCACCAGTAGATGCTGGCGGGCTTGGTGAGTGCGACCATGTCGGCGACCCAAGCGATCAGTTTCGCGTTTTTGACGTAGCTTGGGGCGTTGAGGTTCAAGCCTTGCATCACAGGTGAGTTCATGAATGTGCTCCAGAATAAAAAATCATCTTTTCAAAATGAACGGCACCATGAGCGGAGGACTTCCCCCAACCATTCATTTTGAGAAAACGGTTTTCTTGACAAACAGACTTTTGTCATACAGCTGTCGTCATGCCTAGCCCCATTAAACGGAGACAAGACGGCCAGCACGTATCACGCGCGAGTGACGATTTTATGAACTTGAGGAGCGGTTACCAAGCGGTTACCTTGAAAAGATATGCAAAAATTGCATGGCTATATGCGAATAGACGACGGCTATTCACATCGCGGTGGACGTGATCAGGCTAAATAAACAGCAATAAAAGCCAATAAAAAGATCAGCACGGCACCGGCCAGGGGCAGCACAAGGGGCATGGACTTGACGACGGATTCCACCACGTCAGGTTCATGGGCCGGTGCTTGGGAGGGGTGGTCGGACATGGTGATTCCTTCAGTTGCAGAGTTGCAAAAACCAAAGCATACGCCCGTTTTTTTGTCCGTGATCCGGCAAGGCTCAAAGGCCTGCTGCCCCAAGTGTGTCAGCATGCGGTTTCTTTTGGCCGTTCATCACTTTAAGCAAACTCATTGGGATTGAAACCATGAACCCTGTTTCCCGACGTTCTCGTCTTTTTGCGCTTCGTGGCTTTTGGCTGGGCATGGGCGCCGTCTTGCTGGCAGGCTGTGCCGCCACCGGCCCCGACAGCCCGTCTGCCCGCCCCGTGCTGTACCCGAACGCGGCGCTCAACCGCGTGGGGGATGCCAAAGCCCGCGCCGAGGTCGATGCCTGCATGGCGCGGGCTCAAAGTGCGGGTCTGACGCCCGATGAGAAAAACAACGAGACCGCCCGTCGCGCGGGCCAGGGTGCTGCCGTCGGTGGCGTGGCCGCGGCGGTGGGCGCACTGGTCACCGGGCGCAACGCGGACCGCGTCATTCGCTCCGGTGCGGCGGGCGCTGCCGTCGGCGGCTCGGCGGGTGCCGTGTCCGGTGCGATGCATGAAAAAGCCAGCACCACCTATCGAAACTTCGTGCAGCGCTGCGTGTCAGAAAAAGGTTTTGAGGTGATCGGCTGGAACTGAAGGCGGGATCGCCCCAACTTATGGAATCCTTGATGACAAAGTTTCCAGTTGTTTCGACAGGTCGCGCACCGCCTCGGTCAAGGAGAGCAATTCCCGCTCTTTCAGGAAGTCGATTTTTTCGTGCAGCAATTCGATTTCCAGCTCCGCCTTGACGTTGATTTCATAATCCGTTTCGGCATGCTTTCGGTCCAGCTCGGACTGGCGGTTCTGGCTCATCATGATGGCGGGCGCGGTGTAGGCGGCCTGGAATGACAGCAACAGATTCAACAAGATAAAAGGATACGGATCCCAGGCGCTGCGCCCGGTCAGGACGTTGCCGGTGATCCACAGCACGATGGCCGTGCTCTGGATGATGATGAAGCGCCACGATCCAATGGTGGCGGCCACGGCGTCAGCCAGGCGTTGTCCGAAAGAAGGTATTGCCAGTGCCATGTGCTCAGGCGCGGCCATGGAGCGTGACAGTGTTTTCTGGCGATGGGCACGCCGGTGCGCGCGCAAAAGGGCGAGTTGCTGCTGGTCATCCAGCGGCAAAGTGGGGTGGCGCGCAGCTTGGGTTGTATCGGTCATGGCGGTCTCTTCTAGTGAACCAACTCTGCTTCCAGCCCGGCCTGCAGCAGTTGGGCCAGCACATCCGCAATGTGTTGCGGCCCCCGGGTCTGGATCACCAGTTCGATCTCGACATTCTGTGCCGCCAGCGTGGTGAAGGCACGCTGATGATGCACCTCGTTGATGTTGGCTCCGGCACCGGCCACGGTGGCGGTGATCTTGGCCAGCGAGCCGGGACTGTCGCGGGCGCTGACGCGGATGCGTGCCAGCCGGC
>JAZKHK010000074.1:3403-7456 GCA_040385425.1 Pseudomonadota bacterium
CACCATGCCGCGCTCGATGATGGCGGCCAGCAGCAGCGGGTCGATATTGCCTCCGCACAGCACCAGTCCGATCTTTTTACCCTTGAAGCGCTCCGGGTACTTGAGCAGCGCCGCCAGCCCGGCTGCACCGGCGCCTTCGACCAGGGTTTTTTCCACTTCGAGCAGCATGACGATGGCCTGCTCGATATCGCCTTCGTCCACCAGCACCAGGTCATTGACCAACCGCGCCACGATGGCCTGCGTGATCTTGCCGGGTGTGCCGACCGCGATGCCTTCGGCGATGCTGTTGCTGCCCTGCGGATGCTTCGTGCCTTTAATGGCATTGACCATGGCCGGGAAGCGCGTGGTCTGCACCCCAATGATCTCGATCCCCGGCTGTAGCGCCTTGGCCACGGTCGCCATGCCGGAAATCAAGCCGCCACCGCCGACCGCCACCACCAGCGTGTCCAGATCCGGCACGTCTTGCAGCATTTCCAGCGCCACAGTGCCCTGGCCGGCCACGATGTCGGCATCGTCGTAGGGGTGGACAAAAACCATTTGCTGCTGTTCCGCCAGCATCAAGGCGTGGGCGCGCGCTTCGTCCAGCGTGTCGCCGTGCAACACAATCTCGGCGCCAAAACCGCGCGTGCGCTCCACCTTGACACCCGGCGTGAAGCGCGGCATCACGATCACGGCGCGCAACCCGAGCCGCTGGGCGTGGTAGGCCACGCCTTGCGCGTGGTTGCCCGCGCTCATGGCGATCACGCCGCGCTGCCGCTCTTCTTGCGTGAGCTGCGCCAGCTTGTTGCAGGCGCCGCGCTCCTTGAACGAGGCCGTGAACTGCAGGTTCTCGAACTTGAGAAACACCTGCGCGCCGGTGATGTCGGACAGGGTGTGGGACGCCACGAAGGGCGTGCGCAACAGGTGGCCTTGTAGGCGGGCTGCGGCGTCGGTGATGTCGTTGAGTTGGATCATGAACGCATTGTCCGATGGAATCAGGCGGCGCGTGTGCCCAGCACCGCCGCGCCAATGATCATGCCGGCGGCGAGCGCGATGTTCCAGGTGAAAGGCCGCCCGCTCACCACGACCAGCAACGCGGTGGAGAGCAGCGGCGTGAGGTAACTGAGGATGCCGATCTGGCGCGCATCGCCCAGCTTGAGTGCCTTGTCCCACAGGAAAAACGCCGCGCCCATCGGCCCCAGGCCCATGAGCACAACCAGCAGCGCATCGCGTCCGCTGAGACTGACCGACGGCTCCAGCAGCCCATGGCACAGCAGCGACAGCAGGCCCGAGACCAGCGCAAACCCGCCAATTGCCGCCGTCGGAAAAGCCGCCACGCGGGTGGTCAGCAGCGAATAACTGGCCCAAATAAAAGCCGAAGCCAGGGCCGGCAGGTAACCCCAGGCCCAGCCGCCATTGAGGGCGTTTGACGAATCGGTCCCGCCCAGAATGACGACCGCCGCGCCCGCAAACCCCAGCAAGGCCGCCACCATGTGCAGTGGACGCAGCGTCATGTGGCGCAGAAAAACCGGCGCCAGCACCACCATCAGCAGCGGCCACAGGTAGTTCACCAGATTGGCCTGCACCGGCGGCGCATGGCGCAAGGCCACGAACAGCAGAAAGTGAAAGCCGAACAAACCGTAAATCCCCAAGGCCAGCGTCGGCAAAGGCACGCGCCAGCGCGACAGCTTGAACCCGGACAAAGGCAGGGCGATCAGGCTGCCGACCAGCAGCGCCAGACCGGTCAGCAGAAACGGCGGCACCTGCGACAGCGCCACCCCCAGCATTGCCAGGGTGCCCCACAGGGCGATGGCGCCCAGCGCCAGCAAATTAGCCTTCATGCAATAAACCTTTATTTTTATGTCAAAACAGCCTCTAGCCCTTATGCTGTGTGCATAAGTAGCTATCAAATAAATAGCTGTCTGATGGTAATGGTTTTATTGCATAGCCAGCTTTCTGGATGAACGGCGCCAAATGGGCCCAATATCCCAATCATTTCCCCTCCTCAAATCGTGCGCGCAGTGCTATCGTGAGCACTTGGCGAATCTATTTCGGGTTTGTCTGCGACGCTTGAAGCTTGGTGCCCCATGAACATTACTCAAATTGTCAATTCCAGCAAGGCCAACAGCTTGCTCAATGCCAATACCAATGCCAGTGCGAACACCTCGGCGCAGGCGACGGGCAGTGTGAGTCCGGTGACGCAAGCCCTGCAAAAAGCGGACAAGCGGATCCAGTCGCAACTCGACACCACCACGGCACAACTCTCGTCATTTGGCAAATTGAAATCGGCGGTTTCCGATGCCCAGTTGTCCGCGCGCGCATTGAGCAACTTCTCAAGCACCGCCTCCAGCGCGGACGTCAAGAGCGCTGCCAACAAATTCATCAGTGCGTTCAATGCCGCCATCAACACGGCCAAAACCACGGCATCGGTATCGGGCGGCGTATCGGCAGAGTCTGCGGGCGCCCGCAGCGTCAGCAGCGACCTGAATCGCACGGTCCGGGCCAGCAGCGCCACCGTCGATTCGCTCCAGCAACTGGGCATCAAGCTGAGCCCGGATGGCTCTTTGACCCTGGATGCCACGAAATTTGACGCGGCGCAAAAAGCAGACCCCGCCAAGGTCAAGGCCGCCTTGGCCAAAATTGGCGAGCTGGTGGACAAAACCGCAACCAAGGAACTGGCCACGGGCGGCGGCGTCAGCGGTTCCATGGCGTCGTTGAACCAGCGCTCCACGGCCCTCAAGGCGCAGCAAACCTCGCTGCTGGCGATCACCCAGCAAGCCGCTACCGCGCAAAGCAGTTCCAGCAGTAGCAGCAGCTCCAGCAACTACGCCCGTTTCGGGCTGGCCGCCTACCAGTCCGGCTATTAGCCGGGATGGCTGTATGCCACGGCCCCATGCCCATGGGGTCCTCGCAGTAGGCATTTACCGGTTTGTTGGCTAATTTATGCATCAAATCAGCCTCTAGCCCCCGTCAAATCAGCATGAACAGCTATCAAACCGATAGCGGTTTCAGCAACTCCGCCAGATCGTCCTCGCCAAACAGCGGTTCCTTGCGCCCGGTGGCGCCGCTGTACATGCTCTCGCTTAAAGCGGCTTTGCGTTCCTGCAGCGCCAGGATGCGTTCTTCGATGGTGCCTTGCGCCACCAGCTTGACCACCCACACGCTTTGTTTCTGACCAATGCGATGGGCGCGGTCGGTGGCCTGGGTTTCGGCGGCGGGGTTCCACCACGGGTCGTAGTGGATCACGGTGTCAGCCTGCGGCAGGTTCAGGCCGACACCGCCGGCTTTCAGGCTGATCAGGAACAGCGGCACGGCGCCGCTGGTGAACTGTTCGATTAGCGCGTCGCGTTTCTGGCTCTGGCCGGTGAGCTTGACCCAGGCGATCTTGCGTTTGGCGAGTTCGGCCTCGATCAAGGTCAGCATGCTGGTGAACTGCGAGAACAGCAGGATGCGCCGCCCTTCCGCCAGCATCTCGGGCAGCAGCTCCATCAGGTGCTCCAGCTTGGCCGAAGTCTTGACTTTTTTGGCAGCGTCGAGCTTGAGCAAGTGCGGGTCGCAGCAGACCTGGCGCAGCTTGAGCAGCGCGTCCAGGATGGTGATTTGCGACTTAGCGAGACCCTTGGTGTTCAGGGCTTCGCGCACGGTTTTTTCCATGCCGAGGCGGATGGTTTCGTACAGGTCGGCCTGCTTGCCCGCCATCTCCACACGCATCACGGTTTCCACCTTGGGCGGCAGCTCGTCCGCCACCACGGCCTTGGTGCGGCGCAGCATGAAGGGGGTGATGCGGGCGCGCAGCTGCTGCAGCCGTTCGGGGTCGCCCTGTTTCTCAATCGGCGTGCGAAACAGCTCGGTAAAGCGTTTCTGGCTGCCCAGAAAGCCGGGCATCAAAAAGTGGAACAGGCTCCAGATTTCGCCCAGGTGGTTTTCCATCGGCGTGCCGGACAGGCACAGGCGGTGGCGCGTCTGCAACTGGCCCACCACTTGCGCCGCGTTCGTGCTGGCATTTTTGATGTTTTGCGCTTCGTCCAGCACCACCAGATGCCATTGGGCTTCCAGCCAGCGTTCGCGGTCGCG